>NZ_JACBYC010000106.1 GCF_013415425.1 Gemella sp. GH3
CTTATAATAATGTTTAAAGAAAATATTATTACTAATAAAAACATAATAGTAACTATTACTTTTTTTAATTTCATTTAATCCCTCCCTATAACACACATAATAAATATTGTTATAGCCATTGTTGCCAATATATTTTTTAAAGTATTGATATCATTTAAAAATATATAATCTGAAAACGTTAAGATCAAAATAATAACAATAAAAAACAATACACTTAAAAATAACTCTTTTATCACATGAAAACCTCCTATTTGAAATTGTATAAATTTTTGCTTTATTCCAATTGCTTTATTGACGTTGAGCCTCTGAACCCTTAACAAACCCCAAAACTGTCGACTCGTCGGCCTAATAGCTCACGCTATGCCGACATTCGTCGCTACAGTTTAGTTAAGGGTTCTTCTCAACATCAATAAATTTTCTCGGCATAAATGCGTGTTAATATCTATATTTGTGTTCTAAAGCCAATATAAGCCATATCAGCGTCGCTAATAGTAAATAAGGTATCAAGTATCCTAAATGCCATAAAAATGCTACAAAGCCTTCTGAGTGCTTTATTTGATATTCTAGCCCTTTATACATGTGGTCAAATCCTAAAACATTAAATAAACCACCCATGAATGTAGCGACAACGCTAATCAATAAAACGGCAAATAGTGTCAACATCAACGCTGACTTAAAGTAAGTCGCCCATTTGTGAACACTTTCAATATTGTCATCGAGTATTTCTTGTTTATCCTCAATTCTCATCAAAGACCATTTGAATTGTTCCATTGTTTGCTTTGTACGAAGATTAGGTATTTTTTCATCAAATTTCTCATCGATTTTTTGTTTAATAAATTCGCTTAGATTATCATCTGTCTCAATATTTACTTTAATCTCGTGCGTATTCGAGCGTTTTATCTGATCGGTCATTCGTGATATATATAGCTTGTCTTCATCACTCAAGTTCAAAGTCGTTTTCTCGTGATTGGACTCTAAGTTCTTTAGGACGTTTAATATTTTTTTCTGTATCTCTTGGTCTGTACTCACTTTCTCTTGGTTCGTATTCTGATAATTGTTGCTCGAATTCTCTCCGTTCATTTGCGACCGCAAACTCATTTTCTAATGCCCCCTTATCGAATTGTTCACCTAAATTTTTACCTCTCACTTTTTTATTTTCTTTCAAGTGTCTGTAAGTGATTGTTTTGTTTGTGACACGATCGATTGTGATGTCTAATTGGTTCAACTCTCTCTCAAGCTCCTCAAAATTTGTCGCTTGTGATTGTTCAATCGCATCTCTAATTTCGTCTTTCCAAGAGCTTTCACCTTTTTCAATTAAGCCTTTTTCGGCTTGAGTATATCGCATTGTTGCATTGCGTTCAGTTACAGACAATCCATGTTCTCTACATACTTCATCATTTTTTTGTTTTACGAACTCTCTTTGTTTTTTATTGCTTTGATATTTTTTCCCAGTTTCTAAATCAATTGAATTAATCACAATATGATTGTGTACATGATTTGTATCTGCGTGCGTATAGACGGCTACTTGATGATTAGGTGCAATCTTTTCTGCCAATTCTAAACCCAATTGATTACATTGCTCTGACGTTACCTCGCCAGGCTTGAACGATTGAATCACTGTATGTGCTTGAACACCATTCTCTTTGCCATATAAAGCTCGTGTTTGCTTAAACGATGATTTTGCATAATCTATATCACAATTTAAGCCACTTTTTTCTTCTGCTCGCTTTTCTGCGTAATTGATTGCTCGACTTGCCGATTTGGTATTACCTAATTTAGTTGTTGCCATCGTTATCACTCCGATTCTTTTTAGGTGCAAAAATTGCTTTTAAAATATGCAAAATCATAACGATGAATAAAAAAGCCATAAACCAAATATTATTAGTAAAATCGAAAAATATAGCTAAACCAATATAAGTAAGTGCCAATATACCGATAATAATATTAAAAGTTAGTCTCAATTTAGGCTTTGCCATATATCGTTCAACCTTTCACGTAATTCACTAATGTTACGTTCTAATGCTTCGTAGTTCGGTGTTTCATGTTGATGTTTATTACAATATTTAGCAATCTGATTGGCGTTTGCACCTAACTTACTTAAATCTCTAGCAATCGATTGTCGCGTTTCTTTATCAAATTTTGGTGCGACTAATCGACTGCCTTGTGCCTTTTTCTTTACGAAAGCAGGCACACTCATATTTAAAGTTTCCGCAGATTGCCTTAACTTTAAATATTCGGATTCGCTCACACGAAAACTAATTTGTTTTGGCTCCTTACGGTTGGGTTTACGGTTTCGCCCAACAGTTTCGTCGCTAGCCACAAATGTGTTTTGTTCGCTCATTTAATCCCACCACGCTTTCTTCGAAAATTATTACTTAATACAAATTTAGCTTAAATCATAACCTAAATTTTATCAAGTAATAAAGTGGTTTGGCAAGCGTCGTATATTCTAGCCACTTCGTTCTGAATATACCGGCTTGATGGGGAATATCCCCATGCCCCTTTTGTATTTTTGTTGGCACAAAAATAGTGGCTAATTGCTAGCCACTAAGTTCAAAACCATTAAAGCCCCAGCAACCAAAAATGGTGGTTGCTATACGTTCATAAATTTTATGATCACTTGCGTGTATAAAATTTAATTCACTTCCAAAATTTAAATTCACGCTGCCAAAAATCAATCTGCTTTTGCAATTGTTTTTCAGTCGCTTTTAAAGTCAATTTCATTAATTCCGTTAAATCAACTGGAGATATTTCTTTAATTAATTGCTTATATTTATTCTTAGTACGTCTTTCTAATTTTCCCCATTCTTCTTCGTCATTCAACAACATAAAAACCATTGCTCTATCAGAAGTACGTTCGATAGTTTTCCAATCTGGTTGTAAGGTTCTGTTGCAAAGTTGAATTTATAGTATAATTTTAACAAAAAGGAGTCTTCTGTATGAACTATTTCAGATATAAACAATTTAACAAGGATGTTATCATTGTAGCCGTTGGCTACTATCTAAGATATGCATTGAGTTATCGTGATATATCTGAAATGTTAAGGGAACGTGGTGTAAACGTTCATCATTCAACGGTCTACCGTTGGGTTCAAGAATATGCCCCAATTTTATATCAAATTTGGAAGAAAAAGCATAAAAAAGCTTATTACAAATGGCGTATTGATGAGACGTACATCAAAATAAAAGGAAAATGGAGCTATTTATATCGTGCCATTGATGCAGAGGGACATACATTAGATATTTGGTTGCGTAAGCAACGAGATAATCATTCAGCATATGCGTTTATCAAACGTCTCATTAAACAATTTGGTAAACCTCAAAAGGTAATTACAGATCAGGCACCTTCAACGAAGGTAGCAATGGCTAAAGTAATTAAAGCTTTTAAACTTAAACCTGACTGTCATTGTACATCGAAATATCTGAATAACCTCATTGAGCAAGATCACCGTCATATTAAAGTAAGAAAGACAAGATATCAAAGTATCAATACGGCAAAGAATACTTTAAAAGGTATTGAATGTATTTACGCTCTATATAAAAAGAACCGCAGGTCTCTTCAGATCTACGGATTTTCCCCATGCCACGAAATTAGCATCATGCTAGCAAGTTAAGCGAACACTGACATGATAAATTAGTGGTTAGCTATATTTTTTACTTTGCAACAGAACCATTACAAACCTGTCGCAAATATCAAAGCAATTAAACCGAATAAAAAAGGCGATAAAGATATACAA
>NZ_JACBYC010000060.1 GCF_013415425.1 Gemella sp. GH3
ATATTATATAATTAAAATGCAAATTTAAAAGAAAGGATATATTATTTTGAAGAAATTATTTAAAATATTTTCTATATTAATTTTATTAATAACAACAACATTAGTTCCTGCCAAGTATACAAATGCTGTTAATAATAATTTAACTAATCAAGTTAGAATTTTTAACTTGAGTTATTCGGGACTACCTAGTAATCAGAGTGGAAATCTAGAGACAATGTTATTGGATTTTGATTTTTCTGGAGAGTATGATGCTTCTTCTTTAGGAGATACTATTCAGTCGGGAGATTACTTTACAGTTCCATTTAATTCACAAGATTCTAATATTACCTTGGGCAATGCGGAATATCCGCTATTAAATGAGGAAGGTACCAGATTAGGAACTTTAACTACAAATAGACAGTCAGGATTACTGACCTTTACATTTAATGACGATATTGTAGGATTAGATAATGTTAAAGGAACTTTTAAAGTAAAAGCAACTGCTAAAGTCGTTAGAGGAGAAAATAACTTTACTTTTCCTGATGGAACGACAAAGACGGTTAATTATACTGAAGTACAAGAATGGGAAAATAAAGTTAATATTAACGGAGAAGGAATATACAAATCGGTAGAGAAAAATATTAATGCTAATGGAGCACCGCAAGAATTAATAAACAAGTTGATTTCTGGAGAAATCTCTACGGAAGAATATTTGAAAGAGTTAGAAAAGTATTCTACGTCTTCGTTAGTGTGGAAAGTTAGAGTTAATCGTTCAGGTGGAGATTATGGTACTAGTAATGTTACTATAAAAGACTCGTTAAAATTAGATAGTGGAGTTGTTCTTACATATTTAAAAGATAGTTTCGTATTAAATGAGGTAACTTATTCGGATACTACTCCTACTACTGTTAGAAATGTGACTATTACTACTGACGAACAAGAATTTTTATCATCAAACGGAAGCAAAGCTCACCTTACTTTTACAAATGGAGGTACTGCTTTTGTACTAAATTTAGGGAATAATGTCGGAACGAAAAGTTATGAATTGACTTATAAAACTGCGGTTCCAGATGGAGGATATAGTGTATCAAATGGTGTTACATTATATCGTGATCAAGGTGCAGTTTTAACTCATACTTCAAAAACAGAAAATGGTAAGACAGAGAATAATACTAGTACGGAGTCAGTTGCAAAGCATACTGAACAAGCTGTTGGAGGTACAGTAACAGGAGATTTAGTATCAAGAATACGTGTTACAAAGTATGACTCAGAAGATGCTTCTATATTACTAGCTAATGCAGTATTTAAAATTGCAAAAGAAAATAGTCCTAATCAAGTAGTTGCTACTTTAACTACTAATGACAAAGGTGTTGCAATCTCTGACAAGTTAGAACCAGGAAGATATATAGTTAAAGAAACTACTGCTCCATCAGGTTATAGAATAGATAGTTCGTCTAAATTGGTTACAGTAAATGCTAATTCACTTACATATTTACCTGTATCTAACCAAAAAGGAGAAAACGAACCAGAAACTACACAAGTTACTGGACAAAAAGTTTGGGAAGATAATAATAACCAAGATGGAAAACGTCCAGAAAAAATCACAGTTAATTTACTGGCAGATGGTGAGCAAGTAGGCAGTAAAGAAGTAAGTTCAACAAATAACTGGAGTTACGAATTTACAAACTTACCGAAGTTCAAAGACGGACAAGAGATAAAATATACAGTAACAGAAAATCAAGTTGTTGGTTATACAGCAGAAATCAATGGATACAACATAACAAACAAATACACACCAGAAACTACGCAAGTATCTGGAGTAAAAACTTGGGAAGATAATAATAACCAAGATGGAAAACGCCCAACAAGTATCACGGTAAACTTACTAGCTAATGGAGAAATAGTTCAAAGTAAAGAAATAAGTGAGCAAGATAACTGGAGTTACGAATTTACAAACTTACCGAAGTTCAAAGACGGACAAGAAGTAAACTACACAGTAACAGAAAATCAAGTTGAAGGTTACACACCAGAAATCAATGGATACAACATAACAAACAAATACACACCAGAAACTACACAAGTTACTGGACAAAAAACTTGGGAAGATAACAATAACCAAGATGGCAAACGCCCAACAAGCATCACAGTAAACTTACTATCAAATGGAGAAATAGTTCAAATTAAAGAAGTAAGCGAGCAAGATAACTGGAGTTACGAATTTACAAACTTACCGAAGTTCAAAGACGGAAAAGAAGTAAATTATACAGTAACAGAAAATCAAGTTACTGGATATGAAACAATAATCAATGGTTATAACATAACAAACAAATACACTTCAGAAACTACACAAGTATCTGGACAAAAAGTTTGGGAAGATAACAATAACCAAGATGGAAAACGCCCAGAAAGAATTACAGTTAATTTACTGGCAGACGGAGAAATAGTTCAAATTAAAGAAGTAAGCGAGCAAGATAACTGGAACTATGAATTTACAAACTTACCTAAGTTCAAAGACGGACAAGAAGTAAATTATACAGTAACAGAAAACCAAGTTTACGGTTATACAACAGAAATCAATGGATATAACATAACAAACAAATACACACCAGAAGTTACTAATGTATCTGGAGTAAAAACTTGGGAAGATAATAATAACCAAGATGGAAAACGCCCAGAAAAAATCACAGTTAATTTACTGGTAGATGGTGAGCAAGTAGATAGTAAAGAAGTGAGTGCCTCAGATAACTGGAGTTACGAATTTACAAACTTACCGAAGTTTAAAGACGGAAAAGAAGTAAGTTATACAGTAACAGAGAATCAAGTTGACGGATATACACCAGAAATCAATGGATACAACATAACAAACAAATACACACCAGAAACTACACAAGTTACTGGAGTAAAAACTTGGGAAGATAATAATAACCAAGATGGAAAACGCCCAACAAGCATCACAGTAAACTTACTATCAAATGGAGAATTAGTTCAAAGTAAAGAAGTAAGCGAGCAAGATAACTGGAGTTACGAATTTACAAACTTACCGAAGTTCAAAGACGGAAAAGAAGTAAATTATACAGTAACAGAAAATCAAGTTGCTGGATATACACCAGAAATTAACGGATACAATATAACAAATAAATATACACCAGAGGTTACGCAAGTATCAGGACAAAAAACTTGGGAAGATAAAAACAATCAAGATGGCAAACGCCCAGAAAAAATCACAGTTAATTTACTGGCAGATGGCGAGCAAGTAGATAGTAAAGAAGTAAGTGCAACAGATAACTGGAGTTATGAATTTACAAACTTACCGAAGTTCAAAGACGGAAAAGAAGTAAATTATACAGTAACAGAAAATCAAGTTTACGGATATACAACAGAAATCAATGGATACAACATAACAAACAAATACACGCCAGAAGATACACAAGTTACTGGAGTAAAAGCTTGGGAAGATAATAATAACCAAGATGGAAAACGCCCAACAAGCATCACAGTAAATTTACTATCAAATG
>NZ_JACBYC010000211.1 GCF_013415425.1 Gemella sp. GH3
TTTAAAACAGTAGAGAAAACAGAAGTCGCAAAAGCAGAAGAAAGGTTTAATTAATATGAACAAAATAGAAAAACTAATAAAAAGACCTTTTGCTTATAAGATAGATAAAAATGATGAAAGAATATTTAATAATTCTTTAATATTTGGAACACTAGGAACAATACTTTTAACATTTATAATAATACTATTTTTAAAATATGATAAAAGTATAGAATTTAAAGAACAAGCATTACAAAGTTTTAAAATATCACTCCTAATATCAATACCATTAATAATTATATTAGGAGTGTTATTTTATAAACAATTAATGAAAATTAGAAATATACAAAAACTTGCAGAATTAATATTTAGTTCTAAATACTATATAAATCCACAAGTAACGCAAGGAGCAGCTAGAAGAAATGGAAATTTATGGTTAAATATATTTAATCAAGGGTTAATAGGAAGTAGAGAAAAATTTAAAAGTCTATACTTCCCAAAATTTTATATAAGCCAAAGGAACAATCAAATAAAAATATATATTTATTTGGACGGCTCAAACTTTCAAGAACAGTTTATTAATTTAGATAAAAAGTTAGAGTTAGTTTATGGTTTAACATTAACAGATAAGTATATAGATAATGAACATCAAGTATATGTATTAAAACTATTTAATGAAAAAGATAGAATAAAATTTACAAATATAGAAAATGAAACAAATAAAATAAAATTAATGAATAACCTATATTGGAATTTTAGAAAAGAGCCACACGCAATAATTACAGGTAGTACAGGTAGTGGGAAAACATATTTACTATTTTATATTCTTAAAGAAATACTTAGAAAAGGATATGATTTGAGAATAATAGACCCTAAAAGAAGTGATTTATCACAATTTGAAAAAGTATCAAATAATCTAGTAGCGTATAATAAAGAAGATATAATACAAACGATAAGAGATACAGTTATTGAAATGGAAGAACGTTATGAATATATGCTTAATCAATATGGTAACTTTGGAGAAGACTTTGAAGCGTACGGAATGAAGCCATATTTTTTAATATTTGATGAACAATCTGCTTTTATGACTACTTTAGATACAAAGGAGAAAAAAGAAGTAGATAATTTACTCAGAAATATAATACTTAAAGGTAGACAAGCTGGAGTAAATATTATATTCACATTACAAAGACCGGATACACAATTCTTAGACGGTGTAATAAGAGACCAGTTACATTTAAGAATAGGCTTAGGGAAATTATCAACAGACGGTTATAGAATGCTTTTTGATAAAATAGAAAGAAACTTTAATGAACTAGATACAGTAGGTTATGGATATTACAAAATATATGGCAAGGGAGAAATACCTAAAATATTCTTATCGCCATATGTAGATAACACTCAAGGAGTGTATCAAGAAATAGTACGATTAATAAAAGAAAGGGAGTTGTAAAAATGACTAATATTAAATACTGGGAAAAAGACTGCTTAGAGTTAGACGGAATACTGACATTTGATAGTAATAATTTTAAGTGTAGTATAGAAAATTATTCACAAGATGAATATGTTTTAGAATTGAAAGGACTTGATCATATAGGTTTAGAATTAAGACTTACGATTTTTAAAGTTTTACCATTAAATACTATAAGAGAAATTACAGAAAGAATAGCTTGCTTAGATAAAGTAGTGTTAAATACACCACCGATATTATCTGTAACAGTTTTTGAAATATTAAGAGAATATGAAAAGGAACTAGAAGAATGTTAATAGCTATATCATTGTTAGTAAGTATATTAATAACATATAAAATATTAAAAGTTAATGATTTAATAAAAAAAGAAAAAATGCCTAAAATAAATTTTTATGATATAAAATTTTTAAAATATATGGATGACAAGATTATAACTCCAGTAATTACATATTTAGTAGTTTCTTTTATATGTCATAGATATTTTATTAGTTTAATTAATGAAGCAAAAAGTGGTAGTAGTATATTTTATGTTTTATTACTTTTACCACTTTTTATAAAACATTTATTGAAAACAACTAAAGCATATAAAGGATTATTTCCTAAAGATGATAATAAATTACATAAATATGAGAATACATTTATAATTTGTAATTATGTAATACCTATTATAGTATATGTACTTTTCTGTGCTTTTTTAAGTTTTATTCATCATAAAATAGTGATATAAAGCTAGAATAATTTATACAAGGAGATATAAAGTAATGAGAAAATATAGGTTAGAAACATATTTAATAAAAAAATATCCCAATAAAGCAAATATAATATCAGATATAATATTAAAAATTATCGGATCATCTTCATTAATAGGATATATTTATTTTATCCATAAATTTTGGTATGTCTATTTTTTTGATACACTAAATTATTTAAATGTCGAGGGTTATATTGTAATAGCTTATTTATTTTTATTTATGTTGTTATTCTTATTTTTAAGTATTTTGTATTTAGGTTTAGTATATTTAGTTATTTTTATTTTATTTGAATAGGGTAATTGAATATTATTTAAAATAGTATATAGGGTAATCACAGCAGTAATAATTCCTATTTGTACAGCAGTAAAAGAGGAAATAATTATAGTGATAACAGAGATAGAAAAATTTAATTGAGTATATTTTATGAAAAGTTTATCTATAGTTTTGTGATTTACACCGAGAACTTCAATAAGTAATGACACCACAAACGCCAGCATAGTAAAAAAAATAAATAAACCTATAGATATAATAGAAATAGTACCTAATATTTCAAGATTTAAAGAGTTAAAATCATTTAGTGCGTTGAATGGTATATTATCTTTTAAAATAAATAATAATATCAAAATAAGTCTTATTTGGTAAATAATAGTTATTGCGATTAATGGCGTTATAATGATATAAAAAAGGTATCTTATATTATTAATAAAAGTTTTTGATAACATTTTAAATAATTGCTTAGTTTTATTAAAATTAATTTTTTTCATAATAATATATTCCTTTCATTAAACTTTATAAAATTATAACATAGAAAGGTGGAAAATAATGAGTTTATTTAAAGTATTTTTAAAAACAATTTTTGTAGTAATAATGTTATTGCTTTTACAATATATTTTTGTAATTTTTGGTGTTTATTTTTTCGATTTAGATATACGAATTGTTTATAATATAGCTTATATTATGTTAATTGGAACAATTATTATAATACCTGTATTAATTAAAGGTTTTTTAGATAAATAAACTATTGAGAAAATTTGTTATTATTGATATAATTAAAATGGTAGAAGATATAAGGAGATAGATTATGAAAAAGATTGTATCAATAATAACAGCTTTTTTATTGGTTGTAACGATAGTTGGTTGTTCTAGTAAGAGTAAAAAATATGATGA
>NZ_JACBYC010000058.1 GCF_013415425.1 Gemella sp. GH3
ATAGTTATATTATCTCATTTTATTGTATTTTTATATCACTTTAATTTATAAAATAACTCCAATATTAATTAATATTGGAGTTAGCATTATTATCTTCTAGGTGTATTTCCCATCATTGATCCTTGTGCCTTAGTTATTAAAGATGCAGTTACAGTAGTTTCCTTTCCATCAATAGAGATAGTATATTTTTCTCCATATTTTATGTTTGGACTGCTTACCAAAATATTGCTGAAATTTTTAGTAGCAGTATAAGATACTATTTCCTTTCCTGTATAATCTTTGACTACAATTTTAGCATCCGCATATCCTTGTACATTAGCCATAATAGACGCTTGTTTTGAAGAATTTCCAAAACCTTGAGCCATTCCACTACTACCTAAAATCACTGTAGTTCCACCATTTATAGTAGCATTACCATCATAATCTAATGCAGCATTACCCTTATCAGTTGGTCCATTAACATATACTTCTCCATCATTTATAGTAATATTTCCATTTGAATCGAGTCCATCTCCTCCTGCATTAACTGTGATTTTACCACCATTTATAATAAGTTCTACTCCACTACTTGCCATTCCTGGTCTAGATTGTGTAGTAGTTGTTCCATCAGCTGCATTTATACCATCATCTTTTGATGTTATATTTATTTCACCAGATTCTATAGTTACTACTTTTCCTTCTATGCCTTCATTACTCTTTTCTATATTTATTTGTCCACCATCGATAAGCACTTTATTAGTAGCGTGTATTCCGTCATCTCCAGCATTTATAGTTATATTATTATCTTTTAGGTAGACATTTCCTAAATCTGCATTTTCTGAATTATCTGAATGAATAGCATCTTCAGTACTATTTAATTTTAACGTAGCATTTGTAATATTTAATGCATCATTGGCAGATAAAGCATGTTTTTGGGCAGTTACATTTAATGTAGCGTAAGCTATTTTTAAATCATCATTTGATTTAATAGCATTACTATAATTACCTTCTACATTTAATTCACCTTTTCCATTAATCGTTAAGTCTGATTTACTATATATAGCCGCACTTCCACTTTCTGTTGAATTATTAGAGCTATCTTTTATAGTATTTACCGTTCCTTCTTTTAATGTTAAAAATACTTTATCAGCTTGCTTTACATAAATCGCAGAATCGTTATTTGATATACTAACATTATCTAATACTATCTGAACTTTAGCAGTATCGTCTGTTTCTATAACTACTTGAACATTATCTCCTTGTCCTGATAAAATATATGTTCCTTCTGAAGTTATTTTTAATATATTTGATTCTAATGTAGCTCCATTGCCAGAAATTGCACTATTAGTTAAATTAATTTTTGTAGCGTTATTCTCATCATAAATGCCCGTTAAATCTTTAGTAGAGAAATAGTCCTTATTATTAATATTGTTAGATGTTGTTTGTGTTTCTGTCGAATTATTATTAGTAGTAGATGTTGAACATGCCGCTAATGATAAAGATAGTGTCGCTGTTAAAAATATTAATCCTATTTTATTCTTAAAATTTTTTGTTTTTTTCACCATATATTGTATCTCCTCTATAAGCCACTTTCTTTTACTATATGTCTGTTTATTGCTACTTCTAAGTTACCATTCCTAACTCTAATAGCATCTAAAAATTGTTTTTCACTTATACCCTCTTTTAATTTAATATTGTATCTTAATTTAAATAAGCTACCCATATCTGATGTTTTTACTGATAGCAACTCTACATAATTAAGTTGCTCTTTAAATAAATCATCAAAAATTTCCTCGTAATCTAAATTTTCAGGGATAGTTACAGTCAATTGACGAATTCCTTCCTTCATTTCACCAAAATTTGTTCTTTCATAAACTATAACTATAATTGTCATTACTATAGTGAAAAATGCTGCTATTGCTATGTAGCCCATTCCTGTAGCAAGACCCACTGCCATAGACATAAATATTGCTAACAGCTCTTTAGCTCCTCCCGCTGCTGAACGGAATCTAATTAAACTAAAAGCCCCCATAACAGCTATACCTGCACCTGCATTTCCATTAACTAGGAAAATAACAACATGAACTATCGCTGGTAAAACTGCTATTGTAGTCATAAATTCCTTAGTATGTATTGTTTTATAGCTGTAAGCCAAGGCAAGAATTACCCCTAATACTAACGCTACTGCTATCGATACTAAAAATGTCGTAGTGCTAATAGTAGTTTCTGAACTTGAACTAAATAAATTATTAAATAACATATTTTGCATTTTCTAATCCTCTTTCTTTCAATTTTTGATAAGCTGTCCCATATTTTGAAAAACCTCTCGGATACATTTCATACTTATTCAAAGCTTCACTTAACCATATAGGGTATGCTCCAGAAACTTTAATCTCCATTATTACTAAATTATCATCTATAATATTGTTACCATAAATTCCTTTTTTAATATCTAAATCATAATTTCTATATTTAATATTAGAATCTATCGTAATTCTTAAATCTTCATTATCTTTTCCTTTATATGAATATCTGTCATAATAAATGTACATCATAGGCTTCAAACTTTTATTAGTTTGAAAAAGCCAATCTATTTCATTTTTTATTTGAGAATTCCCCAAAACATTATGTCGATGTAACAAATATTCATTACCTTTTCTCAATGACGTAGCAATTCTTCTTTTATATATAACTTTCTCATATTTCTTCTTTATCTCTAAAAATACTTTACTATCGTCATTAGGATATTTATCGTAACTTCTCATTCTTAACTTTTCTTTATACTCTGCTTTATCTTTAGCACTGCGTATCATGTAGAAATTCTCTGTATCAAAGTATAAGTTACTTATAGTAGAACTAGCATAATCATCTGCTATTAAATATTTATCAAAATATTGTTTTAAACTGTTTAATTGCTCTAAGGTTATTAAATACTTTTTTTCGTAACGTTTAAATTTTGATTTAAATGTATTCTTTGCCATAATAATCTCTCCCATCCTTTTCTTTGTTTTGAATAATTATATTTTATATATAAAACTTAAAACGAACTTAAATTTTAAGTTAAAATAGAATTCTTAAATTATTTTTTTTCTTTCATGAAAATTAATATTATTTCGTTGTTTTTCATTTTATATTTAAGCAAAATAAAAAAGCAAAGCACATACTTGCTTTACTTTTAATTTTTATCTTTATTACATAAAAA
>NZ_JACBYC010000116.1 GCF_013415425.1 Gemella sp. GH3
GCCTGGCAACGTTCTAATCTCGCAGGTCGTAAGACCAACTACATTCGACGCTAAAGAGCTTAACTTCTGTGTTCGGTATGGGTACAGGTGTGTCCTCCTTGCTATCGCCACCAGACGAAAACTTATACTTATTATATACCATCATCTACTCTTATGTCAATTCCAAAAACTCCTGATTAAGTCCTCGACCTATTAGTTTTGGTCAGCTCCATATGTTACCATACTTCCACTCCCAACCTATTCTCCTTGTCGTCTTCAAGGGGTCTTACTATACATGGGAAATCTCATCTCGAGGGGGGCTTCATGCTTAGATGCTTTCAGCTCTTATCCCTTCCGTATTTAGCTACCCAGCTATGCCACTGGCGTGACAACTGGTACACCATTGATACGTCCATCCCGGTCCTCTCGTACTAAGGACAGCTCCTCTCAAATTTCCTACGCCCACGACGGATAGGGACCGAACTGTCTCACGACGTTCTGAACCCAGCTCGCGTACCGCTTTAATGGGCGAACAGCCCAACCCTTGGGACCGACTACAGCCCCAGGATGCGATGAGCCGACATCGAGGTGCCAAACCTCCCCGTCGATGTGGACTCTTGGGGGAGATAAGCCTGTTATCCCCAGGGTAGCTTTTATCCGTTGAGCGATGGCCCTTCCATTCGGTACCACCGGATCACTAAGTCCTGCTTTCGCACCTGCTCGACTTGTCTGTCTCGCAGTCAAGCTCCCTTCTGCCTTTACACTCTTTAAATGATTTCCAACCATTCTGAGGGAACCTTTGAACGCCTCCGTTACTCTTTAGGAGGCGACCGCCCCAGTCAAACTGCCCACCTGACACTGTCTCTGAGTTTTCTACTCTCTAGGTTAGAATTCCAATACAGCAAGGGTAGTATCCCAACATCGCCTCTCCGTATACTGGCGTACACGTCTCCTAGGCTCCTACCTATCCTGTACATACTGCATCAAAATTCAATATCAAGCTACAGTAAAGCTCCATGGGGTCTTTCCGTCCTGTCGCGGGTAACCTGCATCTTCACAGGTACTATGATTTCACCGAGTCCATCGTTGAGACAGTGCCCAAATCGTTACGCCTTTCGTGCGGGTCGGAACTTACCCGACAAGGAATTTCGCTACCTTAGGACCGTTATAGTTACGGCCGCCGTTTACTGGGGCTTCAATTCATACCTTCGCTTGCGCTAAGCACTCCTCTTAACCTTCCAGCACCGGGCAGGCGTCAGCCCCTATACTTCACCTTTCGGTTTTGCAGAGACCTGTGTTTTTGATAAACAGTCGCTTGGGCCTATTCACTGCGGCCTAGTCTCCTAGGCACCCCTTCTCCCGAAGTTACGGGGTCATTTTGCCGAGTTCCTTAACGATGGTTCTCTCGCTCACCTTAGAATTCTCTTCCCAACTACCTGTGTCGGTTTGCGGTACGGGCACCTCTTATCTCGATAGCGGCTTTTCTTGAGAGTTTGGTTTCAACAACTTCGTCTCTTTCGACTCCCCATCACGCTTCAGTATTATCACTCGGCGGATTTCCCTACCTCGCTACCTTTGCGCTTAGACGGACTATTCCATCAGTCCGATTGCCTAACCTCCTCTGTCCCCACTTCTCTCATGCGATATTCGGTGGTACAGGAATTTCTACCTGTTGTCCATCGGCTTCTCCTCTCGGATTCACCTTAGGTCCCGACTTACCCAGAGCGGACGAGCCTTCCTCTGGAAACCTTAGTCTTTCGGTGGATAGGATTCTCACCTATCTTTCGCTACTCACACCGGCATTCTCACTTCTAACCTCTCCACCTCACCTTCCAGTTCGGCTTCTCCGATGTTAGAACGCTCTCCTACCATATAACTTGCGTTATATCCGCAGTTTCGGTTGTATGTTTAGCCCCGGTACATTTTCGGCGCGATGTCACTCGACCAGTGAGCTATTACGCACTCTTTAAATGGTGGCTGCTTCTAAGCCAACATCCTGGTTGTCTGTGCATCATCACATCCTTTTCCACTTAACATACAATTTGGGACCTTAACTGGCGGTCTGGGCTGTTTCCCTTTCGACTACGAACCTTATCACCCGCAGTCTGACTCCCGTATATATTTATTTGGCATTCGGAGTTTGTCTGAATTCGGTAACCCGGGATGGGCCCCTAGTCCAAACAGTGCTCTACCTCCAATAAACTCTCTACGAGGCTAGCCCTAAAGCTATTTCGGAGAGAACCAGCTATCTCCAAGTTCGATTGGAATTTCTCCGCTACCCACAGCTCATCCAAACACTTTTCAACGTGTCCTGGTTCGGTCCTCCATTCAGTGTTACCTAAACTTCAACCTGGCCATGGGTAGATCACTTGGTTTCGGGTCTACTCCATCATACTATTTCGCCCTATTAAGACTCGCTTTCGCTTCGGCTCCATGTCTTCCACTTAACCTCGCATGATAAAGTAACTCGCCGGTTCATTCTACAAAAGGCACGCCATCACACCTCTTCAGTGCTCTGACTATTTGTAAGCACACGGTTTCAGGTTCTCTTTCACTCCCCTCCCGGGGTTCTTTTCACCTTTCCCTCACGGTACTGGTTCACTATCGGTCACTAGGTAGTATTTAGCCTTACCAGATGGTCCTGGTAGATTCCAACGGAATTCCTCGTGTTCCGCTGTACTCAGGTGCTATCTCTCGCTATCTCTTCATTTCGTTTACAGGGCTCTTACCTTCTTTGGCTCTCCTTCCCATGAGATTCTACTATAAATTAATATACGATTTTCTGATAGTCCTACAACCCCACCTAGTAAACTAGATGGTTTGGGCTCCTTCCTTTTCGCTCGCCGCTACTTAGGAAATCGATTTTTCTTTCTCTTCCTGCAGGTACTTAGATGTTTCAGTTCTCTGCGTTACCTCCCTCTCGGGTGACATGTCTTTACTCATGCCGGGTTCCCCCATTCGGATATCTACGGATCTTTGATTACTTACTTCTCCCCGTAGCGTTTCGTCGTTTGTCACGTCCTTCTTCGGCTCCTAGTGCCAAGGCATCCTCCGTGCGCTCTTCTCTACTTAATCGTGTGTAGCTTTCGCTTCGTTTTCTTCCTTGAACTCTTATTCTTCTGAATAAACTCTTTTTCTCGGTTTTTTCTTGTAAATCTTGGTTATATAATTTCGTATTAAGTTTTCATTGTGC
>NZ_JACBYC010000055.1 GCF_013415425.1 Gemella sp. GH3
TTTAACAAAAATCACAAAAGAAAAATATCAGGATCATGAGAAGTTAGAACATAATATAATAAGCGTAAAAGGTGCTATTAAAATTTTAGAAAAAAATATCGAAGAAACAGAAGAAACATTGAAATATGTAGATGAAAAAATACAAAAATTCAAAAAAGAAAATCAACAAGAGAATACAGATAGATTTATAAAGGCAAGAGAAGAATTAGAGAAAGACTTACAAAATTATAAAACACAAAAAGAAAACAAAGAAAAAGAATTACAAAAACTTTTCACAGATAATACAGAACTTGAAAAAATATTCACTGATATTTTCGGCGAATTACATAAGCATTAAACAGTAGAAAATATAAAGGACAAACAAAATGGAGCAATTAAAAAGACTTAATAATTCCCAAAGACAGGCAGTATTAAGTAATTCAAAAGAAATAATGCTTGTCGCAGGTGCGGGAACGGGTAAGACAAATACGATTATAAGCAAAATAGAATATTTAGTTACAAAAAAAGAAGTGCTGCAAAGTAATATACTTGCGATTACTTTTACAAATAAAGCAGTAAATGAAATAAAAGAAAGATTAAATATAAGTTTAGGTAGTAATAATGTAGTAGTAAATACATTTCACGAATTAGCACGAACGATTATTTATGATAATGATAATTATAAAAAATTAGGATATACTAACTTAACAATAATTGATGATGAAATCAAGGAAAAGACAATATCTAATATGCTTGAAATTACTGATAACTTTGAAATACTTAATAGATATGGAATTACAATTAAAAAGTTAATGCAAGATTTTTTATTAATAAAAAATAATCTTTATATAAAATCTAAAGAACAAGATTTAGAAAATCAAATAGAAACATTATACGCTTTGTATATAATGTATTTAAAAAATAATGACTTAATAGAAATTGACGATTTAATATCTATTAGTGTAAATTTATTGAATAATGATAAAGAAATATTATCAAAATATAAAAATAGATTTACTCATATTTTTATAGACGAATATCAAGACATAAATAGAAGTCAGTATGATTTAATTAAACTAATATCATCTAAAACAAATATATTAGTTGTAGGAGATGAAGACCAAAGTATCTATAGTTGGCGTGGTAGTAATAGTAAATATTTTAAAGAATTTCAAAAAGAATACCCTAATTGTGAAGTAATTAAACTCGAACAAAATTATCGTTCTACAAAAGAAATATTATATCTAGCTGAAAGTTTTATAAAACAAAATAAAAATAGGATTGATAAAACTCTAATAACAGATAGGACTAATACGATACCTAAAATATTATTAACAAATGAAATAACAAAACAAATAACATATACATTAACTGAAATACAAAAAAATAAAAACAAATACAATTATAATCAAAATGTAATATTAATAAGAAATAGAAATATCGAATTAATTACAATTTTAAAAATAAAACTTGTAGAATATAATATACCATATCAAATAATAGGAGATTACCCATTGTACAGAAGAAAAGTAGTAAAAGATTTGATAAGCGTATTGCGTTTTTTAGAAAATAAAAACAATAACTATCACTTGAAAAGGGTGGCAACTAATTTAAAGTTTGGTCTAGGTAAAACGTTTTTTAAAATTTTAGATGATATTAGGAAAAATTTGGGAATAGAAACTTACTTTGAAATAATTGAAAACTATAATAAATATCATGTAAAAAAATTAAAAAGATATACAAATAAAATGGAAGAATTTATAAATTTTTTTGATAAATACAATATAGAGAAATCATTTGACACTTTGATTGAAGAAATAATTTATGATTTATTTTATCAAACAAAAAATAAAGATTATGATTATCTGCAGGAGTTTTTAAAAGAAGCTAGAGAATATTACAAAAGAAATGGATATAAGACTACAAAAGAGTATTTAGATTACATACAATATTTTAAAGAATTATCAACAAAAGATAAATTACAAATAATGACAATGCACGCAAGCAAAGGTTTAGAATTTAATAACGTTTATATATTAAATATAAATTCGAATTATCCATTTTTATATAAATCAAATTATATGAAACTCGATAAATTAGAATTATCAAATAATAATATTATCGAAGAAGAAAGACGCTTATTATATGTGGCAATGACAAGAGCGATTGATAATTTATATATTTTTGGAGATAAAAATTCAAAGTTCATAAAAGAATTAAATAGTTTTAACGGATATACTTGACTAAATAATAAAAAAGAGTAGCAATATAAAGCTACTCTCTTTTTTAAGTTAAAATAAACAATTTAGTCAATAACTAATAAGTTATCGACAAATGCAATTAAAAAGATGTATTGAATAAACAATACACAGTTATTATAAGGTAAATATTAAAAAAAATCAATAAAAAAGTATGAAAAAACTATTGACGTTATAGCGACAACATGTTATAATAAATATATAAGTTAAAACAACAACCAAAAATAAAAAATGTAATTAAAAGGAGAATAGAGAATATGTTTAATGATTTAGAAAGTAAAGAATTTAAAAGAGATGAACTGAAATTTAAAATATTATTAACTATAATGGTTATGCTAGCTACAATATTATTTGTTTTTTTAGCTATGAAATTATTTAACAATAATATTAATATTGATTATTATGCAAATATAATTATGATTGTATCTTGTGCTTTTGCATTGATATGTAATTGCTTTGCGATAAAATTAGTTTTAAAAGAATATTAAGGAATTGATTTATGACAAAAAAATTAACACAATATCAAATAAGACAAATGAGATTAACAGATGAACAAAAAGAAAAAGAAAAAGAAAGAAGACGGGAAAGGGACAGGCTTAGACGTCAAAGAGAAGATAAAAAAAAGAAAGAACAATATAAATATGTTCAATATAAGAGTTATGCAAAAACATTTTTATCAGAATTAATAAAAGAAGAAGATAAAAGAGAATTTAAAGAATTATTAAAAAAACTATAGAGAGATTAAAAGCTCTCTTTTTATTATTTATTAAAATTATGTATTGCAACAAATATGGTTATGTTATAATAAAAATAAAGGGTTTATAGCTATGGATAATACAAGTTTATTAAATTTATTTAACATAAAAGATAAAAGAATAATTA
>NZ_JACBYC010000104.1 GCF_013415425.1 Gemella sp. GH3
GTGTTATATCTATAGAATATATAATTATATTTTTGACAGCTAGTTATATAATGTTTTTTTTAAAATCATAGAATAACAAAATTTTGTATATTTTTATTTTTGTTAATTATTAATATTTTTATAAAATAAAATTTCTAGACAAGATATAATGTTGATTTAAAGTAAATGATATACAATTTTAATGCTATAAAATTCAATAGAATATGTAAAATTTATATTTGGTGTATATTGATTATTTATATTATTTAATTTTTGGAATTATAATTGTATTAAATAGATTTATACTTATTATTTTCAGAATAATTAGCGTATTTATTGCATTATAACTATCTTCGTTGACAATTTTTAATTTTATTTATTTATATTTATATATGTAAAATATATTATATTTTTATCATATATATTTATGATTTATGTGCAGTTAACATTACAATTATGTTAAATATTTTTAATGTTATTGACAAAAACGGGGGGGGGGTAGTATAATAATAAGCTGCTTATTTATTTTTTATATGAAGTATAAAATTTTGTTATATTTTTTTATGTAAGTTATTATGTCATTTTAGCCAATATAAATATATTAGATATGATAGAGCATTTTATACATAAATTCTTATATTTTAAGATAAATATTTAATAATTCTTAAAGAAGGGGTGTTTATAATCAAACGCAAGATATTTAACAAACATTATCACGAAACCGATAGAAAGATAAGAGTAAAACTATACAAATCTGGTAAAAAGTGGGTTAAATCTCTTATTTCTAACATTGGATTGCTTCGTGTATTTGGTAATACTACCGAAGAATTAAAGATAGAAGATATTAATACAGAAAGTATTATTAAATCTGGAAATATTAACTATTTGAAGGGAATTGCCTCCTTCGGAGCTATTATAGGTGGAGGAGCATTAATTAATGCTAAAGATGCCTATGCAGAAGAGAATAACGATTTGGTAATGGCTAAGTCTCTTGAAACAGAAACTCTTGCAGAAAAAGAAACAGTAGTTATCAAAGTTGATAATGAAAAAACAGATTCTTCATCAGTAAGTTTATCTGCTTCTGAGTCTATGTCAGTAAGTTCATCGGAATCTGCAAGTATTTCATTAAGTGAATCAACAAGTACGTCAAAGTTAACATCATCAAGTTTAAGTCTGTCTACTTCTGAGTCAATATCAATAAGTTCGTCGGAGTCAGCGTCAACGAGTACATCAGAGTCTTCTTCATCAAGTACTTCTATGACTACAACTTCAACTGAAAAAACGACTAAAGAAGAAAAAATAGTAGAAAATACGGAAGATAATAGTAAAGATGTAGCAAATGCCGAAGTTAATAAAAAATCAGATGTTGCTAAGATAGAGCTAAATCAAGCAATTAATAAATTAAAACAATCTATAGATGCAGCGTACAGTCTTTCTATGGATGGTCTTGAAATTGCCAATTCATTATTGACGGCTGCTAAAAATATTTCTAAAGATACAAATGCTTCATTAGTTGAAGTTAATGCAATAAAAGAAGTTTTGTTGGCTACAGATAGTTCTATTCAAAGACGTATTTTTGAAAGAGAAGAATTTAGTTCAAATAATAGTGAGAATAAATATCTTCAAGCTAATAATGGGTTAACTTATGAAATTATAGTTAGCGAAGAAGGATCAAAAACGGTGCGTCTAACGTCAATTATGCCGCATACTAATTCGACAGTTTCTTCTTTTAGTTCGAGTAAATTTAGAGCTACAGTTTCAGGAACAAAAATAACTTTTACTTTTTCAGATTTTACTGATGCACACTCATATGGATGGTCTGGAGGGCGTCAAAACGAAACTCCACAACAACTTCTTTCTAATCTTAAAGCTGTTTATGATACAATTACGAAGACAATAGAATGGTCAGTTACTTATAGGCCAACTCAGCCTACAAGTGCTAGAGGATGGGAAAATCCATATACAGGTGTATATATTGCTGTTGCGGAAGCTAAAATGGGTAAACCTACTGATGTAAAAGTTGATGGTATTGCTACTACAGCCAGTACAAGAACTGTGGTAGATGGAAGAAAAATTAATGGAACCCAATATATAACCAATAGACCAACAGGTTTTGGGCAACATACAATAACGTTTAAAACAGCATATTCTGGGGATATATCGGATTTTAAAAATCATTTTGGTCTGAGTCTTGTAGCTTCAACTACTCAGAAATTTGATACAACTAATTATGTAGAGCATGGAGCTAGAAAACAGGCTGGTCGTGCAGGAGAGCTTTATTTAGTTGCGCGTGAAGGGGGGACTGCTCTTAGTCAGTATTCTTTTGGGCAGGTCAAACCTCAAGTTATAGACTCTATAAGTAATTCCCAAAGACAAAGTGAATCTCAATCAGTTTCTGCTTCAAAATCTTTAAGTATCTCAGAAAGTACAAGTATATCAATATCGAAAAGTATGTCAGAGAGTACAAGTGTATCAGAAAGTTCAAGCAAGTCAGCATCAACAAGTGCGTCAGTAAGTGCAAGTACATCAGCAAGCAAGTCAGCATCAACGAGTGCATCGATTAGTGCAAGTACATCAGCAAGCAAGTCAGCATCAACGAGTGCGTCAGTGAGTGCCAGCACATCAGCAAGCAAGTCGGCATCAACGAGTGCGTCAGTGAGTGCCAGCACGTCAGCAAGCAAGTCAGCATCAACGAGTGCGTCAGTGAGTGCCAGCACATCAGCAAGCAAGTCAGCATCAACAAGTGCATCGATTAGTGCAAGTACATCAGCAAGCAAGTCAGCATCAACGAGTGCGTCAGTGAGTGCTAGCACATCAGCAAGTAAGTCAGCATCAACGAGTGCGTCAGTGAGTGCCAGCACGTCAGCAAGCAAGTCAGCATCAACGAGTGCATCGATTAGTGCAAGTACATCAGCAAGCAAGTCAGCATCAACGAGTGCATCAGTGAGTGCTAGCACATCAGCAAGCAAGTCAGCATCAACAAGTGCGTCAGTGAGTGCAAGCACATCAGCAAGCAAGTCAGCATCGACAAGTGCATCAATTA
>NZ_JACBYC010000081.1 GCF_013415425.1 Gemella sp. GH3
CGCTAATACTTTTATAAAGGTATATATTCCTAATACGTAAAAAGTAATCTCTAATATATAGAAAAATATTACTCCTATTGATACAATATTAGCAGTGATCATAGATCACAGTACCTACCCCCTTAAGTTAAATTGAAAAATGAATGATTAGAAAATAAATACCTTATACTCAATCTTTTTTGAATTAAATAATATATATTTTCTTACTATAAATGATAATATTAATATTAATGTATATATCCCTATTATATCTATATTTTTTAATTTATAATTTATATTTAGTAAGTTACAAATTAACATATATGTATATGCTGACACTATATACATTATACTTGGAATAAAAATTGTGTGTTTTTTATTATACATATTTTCCCCTAAATAATTAGTTTATAAATTATTTAAAAAGTTCTATATTTCTTTTAAAAAAACTATTATCATAAAATCTATATATTTTCATAGTATCATAATAAATAATTGGAAACAATAGGAAAAGTGTTGGAAATATTGAAATATATATTTTCTAAAAAAATTTATATTAATATGATATAATTAAAGGGTTGGGGATATGTTTATAAAAAATTACAATTAGAATTTATTAAAAAAAGACGATGCTTAATCGTCTTTTTTTAAACATTTTCTTATAAAGTTAATACCAAGAGAAACAATAATAAGGAATGAAATAACACTTATTATCTTCAGTATAATTTGTCCAGTATCAGTAAAAAAGAAGTCACTCATTGTACTCATCTCCTTATTAAAATTTTGTGTAGTTAATTATCTTTTTTATTATCTAGACCTCTTGCTATAAATCTAACTGCTATAAATAAGTAATATGCCGAAATGATAGCTAATACTATATAAAGAAATATTAGTAGTATAGGGTTGTTAGTAATATAAGATATATCCATATAGTTACCTCCTCTAAAGGTATATTTAACCACATAATAAATTTATTTAATATAACGGTATTATATTTTAAAAATAACATAAAATACAAAGAAAAACAAGACTGATAAAATTTATTAAAATATGATATAATAAAGAGGTTAAGGTAAAATTTCTACTTCTTATTAACTACGTATTTTTTCAACTATTAAATAAGGGAGAATGGTTGTATGGATACTAAAAATAAAGAAACAGCGTGGTACATAAAAGGCAAAAAATTGCCTACATGGTTTATGATTATAGGGTATATATTACTTTTCGTAAATGCTGTTGATAGTATAGTTAAACTTATTTCTCATATAAAAGCAATATTATTTTAGGGATTAGTTTATTGTATATTTGTTTTTCAATAAAAAAGACGACTAATTGTCGTCTTTTTTCATCTATAATAGCTTATTTATGCTAGTAGTTTCCCCCAGTAAACTACTAAAAACATATACTATCAAAAATATACTTAAAATATTTTATTTTAACAGTTGTTCTATAATCAAACAGAAAATTATTGATATTACTTACATCACATCAATAGCAACGTTTTTATTATAAATTGATATCAAATCACACATAATTTATATTGCTATTATATGCTTAATAGTTTACTATCATTAAATATCATATTATAATAAGCCACGTTTGAATTTTATAATTAACCTTCTTTTTTATTTTTTACTATTCTCTTAAAACCAAAATATACTAACAATACAGTTATAATAAATGGTAATAATGAAATTAAAATTTGTATATTATTTTTTATAGACATAATATATCTCCCTAATTAAAATATTATCATTTATAAATATAATATTTCTTCCTTAATTTAAATTTCCTGTAATTTCTTTATAGTTTCATTATATTCTATAAATAAAGTTTCTACTACTTCCTTTACAGGTCTTATTCTAGTTATTAATCCTGATATTTGCCCTACCATAATTAAGCCATTTTCACTATCACCTTTAACTATAGCAGCAGATAATGCCTCATTTTTTAGTCTATCTAAATCTTCTTTAGTTCCTTCTCCTAATTCAAGATTGTAGTATTTTTGCAATATATCATTTTTTATACTACGAAACGGTATACCTTTTTGGCGTCCTACTACTGTTGTAGAGGTATCTACAGCATCTATAATAGCTTGTTTTATACTATTTGGAATTACACATTCTTCTGTCGTTAAAAATAATGTCCCTAGTTGTACACCTTTAGCTCCTAAAGAAAATGCGGCTGCTATCCCTCGACCATCTGCAATTCCTCCCGCAGCTATAACAGGAATATTAACTGCATCTACTATTTGTGGCACTAGAGATAACGTAGTAGTTTCTCCTACATGCCCCCCTGATTCTCCTCCTTCAGCGACCACAATATCTACACCTATATCTTCCATTTTCTTTGCAACTTTCACATTAGGAATAACTGCGATAACTTTTATATTATTTTCTTTTAACTTTTCCATATAAGGTTTAGGTGTTCCTGCTCCAGTAGATACTATTTTGACACTTTCTTCTATAATTACATCTATTAATTCTGGAATATTTTTATTCATTAACATTAAGTTAACTGCAAAAGGATTTTTTGTTAATTCTTTTGTTTTTTTGATTTCAGCACGTAATTCATCTTTTGTTAAACCTGCAGATGCTAAAATTCCTAAACCTCCTGCATTAGAAACTGCACTCACTAATTTGTAATTAGCTATCATAGTCATTCCACCTTGAAATAGGGGATATTTTATACCTAATAAATTCTCTATTATACCCATATTATAACCTCCTTATAGTAGTTTATAATATAATTATAACAATTTTTGAAAGTGTATTCAAATTTTTCCTACATTGCTTTATTTTTCAAATATTTATTTGATTACTAAAATTAAATAATTTATTCTCCAATATTTCCAAACCTTTAAAATAAACTATTTATACAAACAATTAAAATTTATACACTATTTTTTACATTTAATAGCTAATTTATTAAAAATTGATTTTTATGAAA
>NZ_JACBYC010000042.1 GCF_013415425.1 Gemella sp. GH3
ATTTAATAATTCTATATGTTCTCTTAATATTCTAACGCACATTGAATGAAATGTATGAATCCAAATATATTTCGCATTACTACCCAATAATGAATATATTCTTTCTTTCATTTCTTTTGCAGCTTTATTTGTAAAAGTTATTGCTAGTATGTTATTTTCATATATATTTCTTTCTGAAATTAAATAAGCTATTCTGTGAGTTAATACTCTTGTTTTCCCACTACCTGCGCCTGCTATAATCATTACAGGGCCGTCTGTTGTCAAAATAGCTTCTTTTTGATTATCATTCATATTTTCAATAAATATTGACATTTTCTGCTCCTATATTTGTTATTAATATTATTTTATCATAATAATAGATATTCAAATAATAATTGAATATCATAGATTAAAGGTGATAAAGATCTAACTCCTTATCACCTTCAAAATAGAAATTATACAAACATATAAATTCCTGCAATAATTCCACTAGCAATTATGGAAATAACCATTAGCCATATCACTATTTTAAATAATAATTTACCCATTATTTTCTTCTAATCTTTCTATTTTTTCTTCTGTTATTTTATTTTTATCTTGCAAAAATACTGAACGAACGTTCTCATAAACTTCATCAAAAAGTTCTTTGTTTTCTTTTAAAACTTTTTTGGCTGCTTCTCTACCTTGACCTAGTTTTTCTCCTTCATAAGAATACCATGCTCCAGATTTTTTGATTATATCGTATTCTGCAGCAATATCTAAAACTTCTCCAAATATAGATATACCTTCTCCATACATAATGTCTACTTCAGCTAATTTGAATGGTGGAGCAACTTTATTTTTTACTATTTTAATTTTTGTTCTATTTCCTAAAATTTCAGAACCATTTTTTATAGCATCTCCTCGACGCACATCTACACGTATAGTAGAGTAGAATTTAAGAGCACGCCCTCCAGTAGTTACCTCTGGGCTTCCGTACATAACTCCTACTTTTTCACGTAATTGATTAATAAATATAGCTATAGTATTTGATCTATTAATTATACCTGTAAGTTTTCTTAGTGCTTGTGACATAAGTCTAGCTTGTAATCCTATGTAGGCATCTCCTATTTCGCCTTCAATTTCTGTTTTAGGTACCAAAGCAGCTACAGAGTCTATTACAACTATATCTATGGCGCCAGATTGAACAAGTTTTTCTGTAATATCTAATGCTTGTTCTCCAGTATCAGGTTGTGACAAGAAGAACTTTCCAGCAGAAAAATCAACACCTAATGCTTTTGCATATTCAGGATCTAAAGCATTCTCAGCATCTATAAAAGCTGCGATTCCTCCTTGTTTTTGAACTTCAGCTATTGCATGTAACGCTACGGTAGTTTTTCCTGATGACTCTGGTCCATAAATTTCTACTATTCTTCCTCTAGGGTATCCCCCTACTCCCAAAGCTTTATCTATAGCTAACGATCCAGAAGAGATAGTTTCTACTTTTATAGCTGTATCTCCTTCAAGGTCCATAATCGCACCTTTTCCATAATTTTTTTCAATTTCTTTTATGGCATTTTTGAGCGCTGTTGATCTATCTTCTATATCGTCTTTTGTTTTAGTCTTTTTTTCTTTAGCCATTTTTTATTCTCCTATTATTGTTGTCAATGTTCCTATTCCTTCGATAGTGATTTTTATTTCATCACCTTCTTTTAGGTATTGTGGTGGTTTCATTGCAGATCCTATTCCTGCTGGTGTTCCAGTTGATATAATATCTGCTGGCTCAAAAGGAATAAATTTACTTATTTCTACTAATAAATCATCAATTCTAAATAACATCTCTGATGTCATTGAATTTTGTCTAATTTCTCCATTAACTTTAGTTACAATATTCATTGATTCTGGAGAGTAAAACTCGTCTTTTGTAACTAAATATGGTCCTATTACAGCAGATTTTTCTAATGATTTTCCTAAGAAAAATTGTCCACGATTATACTGAATATCGTTAGCTGTAATATCATTCATTATTGTATATCCAAAAACATAATCCAACGCTAAAGGTTTGATAATATTTTTACCTGATTTAGCTATTACAACAGCTAATTCTCCTTCATAATCCAGTTGGCTAGTTACTTCTTTGTGAGAAGGCACCACTTCATTATTAGCTGCTATTGATGTTGCAACTTTTGTAAATATTACAACATCTTCAGGAGTTTTTACACTATCTTTATCAATTTCCTCTATTAGTGCTGGATAATTATGTCCTACGCAAAATATATTTTTTGGTGTTCTAGTTATAGGAGCACGCCAAACTATTGCATTTAATGAAATTTTATATTGTTCTTTATTAGGTAATTTATCAACTTCATTTAAAACTTTTCTAACTTTTTCAATAAAGTCAACGCCATATATTTCTATTGCTTCTCTCAAAGTAGCAGGAATAACTTCTTCATTGTCAAATTCTTTAAATATTTTAATTAAATTCCATGCTTTTTCTTCTTTCTTTACCTTAACTCCATACAATTCTAAACCTTCGTAATTAAAAGATAAAAATTTCATTTTGTCCTCCTTATTATCTTTTCATTTTTGTTTATTATATCATAATTATTATATTTCTGCTATACATAATCATCAAAAAATTCATATTTCCGTAAAAATAAAATAGAAACATTTTCCCCTATTTTATTAAATATTGCATTAATATAAAATGTAATAATTTATTATTTTATTTAAAATAAACTAAAATAATATAATATAAGTAAAAATTTAAATATTTTTGACATTAAATAATGAAAACGCTATAATATAATTAAGATAAGTCT
>NZ_JACBYC010000054.1 GCF_013415425.1 Gemella sp. GH3
GCTTATTACTATGATATATTGTGCTAAAAAATCTAATATAAGCTATATATTTATGTTAATATTGTTTATACCTACAATAATTCAGGCTATTTTGATGAGCAATTCAAAAACAATCACAATATATAGTCATATACCATATTTAACACCTTTACTAATGGCTTGTGGGTATATTATTTATTATACAATCTCACAAAGGAGAAAATAATTGAAAATAGCAGTAGCACTAATTTATAAAGAAAATAATATTTTAGCACTTAAAAAGAAAAACAATAATAGTCATTTTATATTGCCAGGCGGAAAAATAAATGATAAGGAGGAAAACTTTGAAGCACTAATAAGAGAGTTAAAAGAAGAACTTCAAATTAATGTATCTAAAGAACAATTAACCTACTTAGGAAAAATTAATTCTATATCTCAATTTGAAAACCTGCCCTTAGAAGCAGATGTGTTTATTGTAAAATACGAGGGAACATTTCAAGTGGCTAATGAAATTGAAAGTTTTTCATGGCTTAATATAGATAATATTGATAAAACTAAGTTAGCTAGAACATTTAACTTAATAGTTGATAAATATATAAAATAGAATATAAAATATTTTAAAAATTAAAAATAGCATTATACTTAAATATATAAAAATTAATTAAACTTTATGATATTTAAGTATAATGCTGTTTTTATAATAATAAAACTAAAATCAATTATAATTGAAAACAATTCTCATTGTCTTGTTATTTATTTTTTTAAGGTATATAATTAATTAATAAATCAACAAGGAGAAATTTTATATGACGAAAATATCTAATAACTATCACCATGTAAAACATTATAAAGTTCAACAAAAAACAAAAAAAACTGTTTATATAATTTTAATAACTACATTGGCATTCGCACTATTAGAGTTAATTGGAGGTATTCTCTCTAACTCGTTAGCTCTTGTAGGAGATTCATTCCATATGTTCTCAGATGTACTAGCTTTAGCAGGAAGTGCTATTGCAATTTTCTTTTCTTCAAAAAAACCTAAAGGTAATTTCACTTTTGGATATCTTAGACTAGAAATAATAACTGCTTTTGTTAATGGTCTAGCTTTAATTGTAATTTCAATTTATATCGTAATTGAAGCTATTGGCAGATTTGTAAATCCTAGAGATATAGATTTAAAATCAATGATAGGAATAGCTGTTGTTGGATTGATTTTTAACATAGTAACTACTTTAATTTTACATAATAATATAAAACACGAACATAATTTAAATGTTCAAAGTGCTTTATGGCATTTTATAGGAGATTTACTAAACTCTATAGGAGTTATAATTTCTGGAATAATAATATACTTTACGAAATTAGTTATAATAGACGCAATAATGAGTGTTATTATAAGTGTTATTCTTTTCAAAGGTGGATACAAAATTACAAAAAAAGCATTCTTAATATTAATGGATCATTCAAGCCTTGATGTTGATAAAATTTCAAAAGATATATTAAACATAGAAAACGTTAGTAATGTTCACGAATTTCATATATGGCATACCAACGATGAACAAACAAATGCTGCTATGCACATATTTTTAGAAAATTACGATGACAATGATTATATCGTAGTAGAAAATATAAAACAGATTTTAAGAGAAAAGTATAAAATTAATCATACATTCATAGGTATAGAAAATATTAATTATAACAAACATTAATATAATTCTATGAGAATTTAATTAATTTTTATAAAAAAGGAACTAATAATTATTAGTTCCTCTTTTATTTGTATATTATTTCAAATCATTATATTTATAACTGAATTCTATATTATAAAAATAACAAATTGAATTTTTCACCTATATAAAACTCTATAAACTATCTGTACTCAAGCTTAAATCTATATTTTCCTCTACCTCTGATAATATTTGAGATACCTTGTCTTTTATTCCCGATACTGCACCTGCATTTAAGTACAATCTTTTAGGAGCTTTTTCCATTTCAGCTACTTCTAATATAGCCTTGGCGACTAATTTAGGATCTCCACTTTGATTATGATTGAGCTTATCTAACTTTTTCATAGTCTGTTGAACCGCATTATATTCACTAATTTGTTCTTTAGGTTTTCTCATTGAAGAAGTATCCAAAAAGTCTGTTCTAACTCCACCTGGACAAATTGCAGTTACCTTAATATTAAATTCAGCTACCTCTAACGATAGGGCCTCACTCATCATAATAACTGCTGATTTTGTTGCAGAATAAATAGATTGACTTACCCCTGTAACTGAACCTGAGATTGATGCCAAATTAATTATACTTCCAGATTTTTGTTTTCTCATATATGGTAAAACTGCTTTCATCACATTAAATGTTCCAAAAACATTAACATCAAAATTATCTTTAATTTCTTCAATAGAAAATTCTTCTAAAGCTCCTAATATGGCATAACCTGCGTTGTTAACAACCACATCTACCTTACCATATTTATTAATAATCTTTTCTATAGCAAAATTAACACTATTTTTATCTAGATTCATAGATAGAGGAAAGAAATTATCTATTAAATGATTATGCGTTCTAGCAACTTCTGATTTTAGTTTTTCTGTATTTCTAGATGTTCCTACAACAATATATCCTCTTTCTAAACCATTAATAACAATTTCAAGACCTATTCCCTTAGATGCTCCTGTTACTAATAATACTTTTGACATTATTATTCTCCTTTCACTTGTATTTTCAAC
>NZ_JACBYC010000202.1 GCF_013415425.1 Gemella sp. GH3
TCACTATATTCTATATTAAGATTTTCTAATTTTTGTTTTACATAATTAAAATTCTCTTTATCTGTTTCAAAATAATAAAACCCCACAATACCTTCATCAAAAGAATTTGAAAGATTTTTCACATTAATTTTTACATTGTTAAATATTTCAAGATCTGTTTCTTTTAGATTAATATTTTCTATATTAATATCTTTATTTTTTATGCGTAAAGCTTTTATAAACCTTTCTTTATCTCCAATAGATACGTAAATATTTCTATTATATTGGGATACAATATCTTCCTTAGTTGACTGTCTGTATATATTTATTTTATTATCTTTAGCAAATTGTTCTAAATTTTTGAATATATCTTCTGAACTACTATTTGATTTAATATATCTAATTGTTATCATCAAATTGCTAGTATTACTAAAATATACGCTATCATATTCTTCTTTCATTGAGAAAAAGAATATACTTAATATTAAAATAAAGAATGAACCTACTAAAAATAATATACTCCATATTTTTTTCATTTTACTACCTCTTATCTAAAAAAGGATAAATATTATTTACTAAATATTTATCCTAAGCAAATTAACTATTAATATTTTTTATAACACATTATAATAAGCTTGCGATGTTTTGAACCAACTTGTAGCCATTGAGGCAAATGCCCAATGACCAGGAGATTTCCATCCACTACTATTTGTTCTATCCCCAACTCTTACAGCAGAAGAGTGCGTCATATAATGGTTTTGATAGTCAGAATGAATATCACCATCTTTAGTATAATAGTGCCAATGCCCCCTTTCCATTGATCAAGTGCATAAGCTGTAGATGTATATACTGCAGCAACTGTTAATAATGTAATAAAAATACCCGTAAGTTTCTTTTTCATATTTAATCTCCTTTATTTGTTGTAGCCGCTTACAATCATATAATACTCTTCTCTATATTCTATTGTCAATCAATATGTTATATATCAAAAAATATATTTATATAATATATTTTTGCTCTTTTAAACATTAAATTGTACATATTATAATATACTACTAATTAAATTATAAGAATATTACTTTATATATTTTTAATTTATGTTATAAAACACTTAAAAACTACAATTATTAGTAATAAATAAAAAAATATCAGTTATCTTTTTATATATTTTTTAAAAACTAATCCTAATAAAAACAAAAAAGCTGTATAAAAACGATACAACTTAATTGTTTTTTATATAATTTTAAAGATTATTACTATTTACAACATATCTAAAGTTCCATTTTTTATAGATAACTTTTCCATAAATTTTAAAATACCTACTCCTGAAATTAAAAATATAAATGCTAAAATTAATTCTCCATGGATAAGATATAAATTTGTAATTACACTTTCACCACTTATTAATTTTTGTGCTAATAGTATTGAACGAGTTAATGGCAACATATAACAAAATTGTTCTACAAAATATGGAAAATTACTTACTGGAAAGTTTGCTCCAGTAAATATTAATAATACTTTGTCAATTGTATTAGTTACTAAGTGAAGTTCTGTTGTCAATAGTATAAAACAAGAGAATAAAAATCCAAAACAAGTAGCCACAAAAATTGCAAGTATTAATACTAAAATAAATTCCAATATCTTTTGTCCAGTCCAAGCCAATCCTAATGATAAACTAAGTATACTTACCCCAGAAACTACTGATACAAAACTCAAAAACATAGTAGAAATTGCACTTGATAACAAAATTTCGAAAATACTCGTTTTTGTCGCAATCATTAATGATAGAGTTCCACTTGCTCGCTCTCTTGCTAGTTGAAGCCCTACTCTATAAATTGCTGAAAATGCACTTGTTACTATCGCATTACTTATAACCCATTTTTCAATATTTTCTGCACCATAAACATAGTATCCAACTAGTGAGTAACACATCATTTGCATTAAAGGAACTAATAAATCAATAGTAAAAAATGTTCGCCAATCACTTAATACGGAAGCCATTTTATATGAAAAGCTAATTCTTCTAAAAAATCTATACACATTCTCCATATTAAAATACCTCCAATGTTCCCTTTATTACACAAAGTTTCTTAATTTTTCTAAATGAAACAAAACTTATAATAAAATAAATGATAGTTATAAAAACAAGTATTAGTGATATTTTTAAGAATTGTTCACTACTTCCACCTTGGACAGCTAATTTATATCCTTTCATCGCCCACGTTGGACTCAACAAATACGAAATATATTGAACAAATTTTGGAAAAATTGATATTGGAAAAATCATTCCAGTTAACATTATTATTGTATAATCAATAACATTCATAAGTAAGCTTATTTTCCTTGATAAAGTAAATAATCCTGCCATCATAAAACCGACTGCTATCATAGAAATTATCATTAAAATTGTTATTAATATAAAATATGAAAAGCTAGAAAATACTATACTTATATTAAAGAAGATTTTTACAGTTAACATATTTAATCCAAAGCTAAACACACCCCAAAATGTATTACCTATTATTTTTCCGAATATTATATTTTCAAATCCTATCGGAGAAGTGAAAATCATTGGCATTGTTCCCATTCATTTTTCTCTATCCATATCACTTGCTGATGAGAAACAAATACTTCCCCAAAATGTACTAATTCCCGCTCCTATAAAAGCATATAACATAAAATCGCTAGTACTACGATTTTGATAAATCATTCCTAATAATATTCCACTTAGTATTGGACTAATAAAAACACAAAATCTAAACATTGGACGTGCTATTGATTGTTTCATCTGTACTTTTGCACTCATTAAAATAGCTCTCATATTACTTCTCTCCTAACAATTCTATATAAATATCTTCCAATGTTATTTCTAAATTTTTCTTATTTCTTTCTTCTTGTTCTCGTGCTTTTTTCGCTTTTATTTCTTCTTTTCGCTCATAAGAAACTAAATTTTGTAGTCCTACTACATTATCTAATGCAACTATTTCACCTTTTTTTATTATCGCAATTCTATCACAAAGTTCCTCTGCTTCTGGCATATAATGAGTAGTCAACAATATAGTTACACCATCTTTAGCTAATTGTTTTATAAGTTCACGAAGTTCCATTGCTCCTACTGGGTCTAGTCCAATACTGGGTTCGTCTAAAAAAATTATTTTAGGATTATTTAATAAAGAACGTGCGATTTGTAATCTTTGTTTCATACCTTTAGAAAAGTTTTCCACTCTTTTATCAATAAATTCACTAAGTCCTACACGCTGTATCAAACTTTCAATTAATTCACTTTGCTTTTTTCGTGGTATTTTATAAAGATCAGCAAAGTACGCTAAGTTATCTCTAGCACTAAGACGCCAATATAGACTTCTTTCTCCTCCAAAAACAAAATTAATGTATTCTCTAACTTTTTTAGAATCTTTGAAAGTATCAAAACCTAAAATTTTAGCATTTCCTTCACTTGGTGCCAACATCGTTGTTAAAATTTTTATAGTAGTAGTTTTTCCTGCTCCATTTGGTCCAAGTAAACCAAAAATTTCACCCTCTTTTACTGAAAAGTTTATCCCTTTTAACGCTACAAATTCATTGTTTTTTGATTTGAAAATTCTTTTTAAATTATCAACAATAATTATATCCACAAAATCCATCTCCTAAATATATAAATTTAAGTTAATTTATACTAACACTCATTTAAATTTACTTAAATTATTCCTATTGTATCAAAAAAAAAAAAATATCAATATATTTTACAATAAAATTTTAAAATTAATTTAAGTATATTCTATTTAAATACATAATAAAATCAAACATTATATATTAAGTCTTAACCAAAGATAATCACTTTCTATATTTTCTGAAATATAAAATCCTAACTTTTGCCAAAAGTATAGAGCTTGTTCATTATCCTTGTAGACAGGTAGCGATATTTGAGTTGCATTTAATTCGTATGCTAAATAATCTATACACAATTTTGCTGCTACTTTTCCATATCCTTTATTTTGAAAAGCATCATCAATTAAAAAATTAATAATTTGATAATGATCTTCCTCTGTATACATAGATACAAAGCCAATAACCTTGTCATTTAAATTAATCGCAAATAAATTATAATATTCATAATCTAGCCATGCTTCAGCAAAAGAATAAACAACTTCATCTACATAATTTTTATTTTTAACAGATGTACGCAAAGAAAGGCAATCTTGAAAATTATCGTCATCTATTTTCCTTAGTTCAATCATATACTTCTCCTTAACGATATAATTACATACACAAAAAATTATAGCATATAAAAGCGTACTTTAATATCTTTAACAAAAAATTAAATTCTATTTTAATATTTTTTTACTAAATTATGATTTTTGATTATACTTTCAAAATAATTTTTAGAAAAGTTCTCGTATGACACATTATTATCCCCTAAAATATTTAAAACTTGTTTTAGACTACAATAACCGCTTCTAGCTACTACAATATGATCTAGAACTTCTATTCCCAAGATATTTCCTACATTTAACAACTTATAAGTAGTTTTTATATCTTCTAATGATGGTGTTGCATCGCCAGACGGATGATTATGAACACATATAATACTTGCTGCACTATTTTTTATTGAATTTTTAAAAATCTCTCTAGGATGAATCAAAGACATATCTAAACTTCCTCTAAATACTTCTCTCTCCTCTATTATCTTTCCTTTTACATCTAAATCTATTACTAAAAATATTTCCTGTTTTAGTTCCTGTAACTTATACCTTAAATAATTAGCTACTACCTTAGGATTATTACAAGTTATCAACATTAGCATTAAACATATTTTAACACAATTCAAAATAATACCAACAAAGCATTGATATAATAGCATTTCCGCTACATAATAATTAAAGACAATACTATTTGTGTATTACAAATTTTTAATACTTTTTCTAAAAAATCGGCACTTTTTAGGCACTAAAAAAGCCCACCATTACAGTGGGCTTGATTGTTTGAAAAAATTCAAACGGTTATCATGTTGGACTTTCATTATAGCATTAATTATTTTTAAATGCAAATTTTTAAAAAATATAAAAAAGGGAGCAATTACGCTCCCTTAAAATCTACTCATTAGTCATTTTTAAAATTTAATTTTTTATAAAGAGTTAACAACCCATCTTTATCAGATTCTTCATATAGTTTAGTAAACTCAAATTTCTTATAAAATTTTTCAAACATTTTTCCTCTACATTCTAGAACCAATAATTTTCCACCTATAATAACATTAGCTTTTTTAATTGTCGAATAAGCCTCATTTAAAATTACTTCCCCACTCATATAATTAATATGATTATCGTTTTTTCCGAGCTGCCCTATTAAAAATGCAGGAATGTTATTCAACCTGTCTCTTCCTGGATAATTCCCTAACATCTTTCTCTTTTTCTTTTTAGATATGCTACTAATATCTATAGATGTATATCCTATGGTAAAAAATGCTAGTACATCATAATCTTCAGATAAAAATTTATCTTTATCAAAAAATAAGAAAGTTTTCCCAAAATCTGACAACTCATAATCTAATGCTTTACAATGTAAAAAGTTCTCTAAATCTTTTTCGCGTCGACAAGAGAACTTCCTAAATACTTCGTTTAATAAAACTTTATCTTTATTAAGATTTTCATAAAAATCATTCAAAGAAATAACTATATAATTGCCCAATTATTCTACCTACTTCCTTTCTGATTTTTTAAATCTTCAATAGTAGTATACTTTGAATTAAAATCTTTTTTAATCGTAGGTTTAACATTTTCACTCATTTTATTAACGAACTTGTTAATGTTTTTTTTACTTACAGCGAAGTTTTTCTTAAAACTTGATGTCGCCATAATAATCCCTCCCTGAATAATATCTTTAATATATAATACTATATAACGTGTATAAATGCAACATTTTTTGTATACAAATGAGAACATCTTAAACTCAAATAGGGATATACGGGTACTAAATCAAACTATGTCAGAACATATGTGTACAATACATTAGTATATTGCAAATAAAAAAGGGAGTAACAAAACGTTACTCCCTTAAAACTTATCTATCTAAAATGACCATAATCCATTTGATTTCTATTGTTTGTAAATATTCCTGTAGCTACATATCTTCTTTGACCACTTGATCCTATATAACTAATCCATACAAAACCATTTGCTATACAATAGCTATCATAGTTTATTATATCTCCTTTTTTGTAAGTCGCTACGACTTTGCTATTTAAGCTAGGTGCTTCTCTAACATTAAGCTCATCAACTTCAACAGTAAAATGCCATTGTTCTGGTACTCTTGTCCAGTTTCTATTGTTTGCTGAATCAATAGTATAAGGTGGTCTTATTATTGCAGCTACTAAACTATCATATCTATTTACTACTCTAGCAGGGCCACCTCTTGTTAATGCGTCTGCATTACCATCTACGTTCTGTTCTACACAAGTAAGTAGGTTGCCATTAACTGCAGTACATATTCCTATATGCCCCCAAGGTAATGTCATATTCCATACAATTATATCTCCTGGTTGAATTGTTACTTGACCTTTCTTATATCTTTTAAACCCGTTAGGTAAGGTATTATTAACATAATGAATAGCATTACCATTCACTCTACCTTTCCAAAGTTCACCAACATAAGCCATTATTAAATCTACACACTGAGAGCCATAATATCCGTCCCAGTCAACTCTACCTCCTATCTTACTCTTCGTCCAATTAATAGCTTGAGTTTGTGTCACCATATTTTTTACCTCCATAATAAAAAGCCAACTAGTTTTCTAGTTAGCTTTGATTTTATATTAAACAAAAGTCTATCTTATCTATTTTTCTACATTTTTCTTTTTTTACTTCAGCTACTTTATGCTTTGGTAAAAATTTAAAAACAAATTTTAAAAATAAAATTTTATAAGGATTTCTAAACACGTACATGTGGCACATTAAACTAAAGTACCACCTTAATATGCTTCTATCCATACTACTTCCATACTTTATAATATTCCTTAATTCCTGATTAAAATCATCTATTATATGATCAGATAAATTTATACTAGATTGTTCTATCTCTTCAAATGTCATATCTCTGTCAGTAACATTATATACATTACTTATTATACGATGAACATTAGGATAGTCATTTTCTAAGTAATCTATATCTAGTTTATTAAATCTAGCTGTATATAATACATTTAAAAAATTACACCTTTCTAAAGTTTGTAAAGTTCTTTTCTTTAAATATATATACGGAATTACAGTTATAATAAAAATAGTAGAATAAGTTAAAATATTCATTTTTTATTTCCTCCTTTTGGACTAGTCATAATCAAATTTTCTAGCTTATGAATTCTAATATTTTTCTCTTTTATATCTTTATTTTTATCTTCAAGTTGCAACCTATAATTTTTCAAATGATATATCATTTGTTGCTTAAAATTTTCCCTAGTTTGTTTTAGTAAAGAATAAAAAATATAAACAGTTAAAAACCATATACATACTGCTACAAACGCATTTATATTGTGATTAGATAATTCTCTTAATTGATTTATAAACATTTTAACTACTCCTCCTATTATAATTTTATACCTAAATATTATAATATTAAAATGTGAAAATCAATTTTTTAGTTTCTGAAAATGTTTTTATCCTTAATTCCAAAAAATCATTAAGTTGACTTTGCAAACAAAAAAAGAGAAGAACATTAAATTCTTCTCTAAGTGGGTTAACTTCGATTTTAGGTTGGGCGGCGTATCCAACATCTCAGGTACCATATAGGTGTGTAGAGTGCCTTTTCTACTTCTAAAATCTTATGTTAACCTTCCAAACTAATTATAACATATTTTAAATATGTTTAATATCATTCCCTAACATCACTAACACCTTTAACAACTGAGTGTACACCAGTTGACATCCAACCACTTACTAACCCAGTAATAATTACCTGGAACGATAGTTCTTGTTTTAATCCTATACAAAATAAAATACCTACTACTCCTAAGATAATAGGTATTAAATTATTTTTAATAGGCGTACTGTCCTTAATAATTTTCCCAAATAGTAGACAAAACGCTACTATTTCAAAATTAATATATGCTTGCAAGTTATCCATTTTTATTACCTCCTAGAAATGTTCTATCAAATTTCTTATCTAAAATATCAACTTTTTTAGTTATAGATTCTAAATTAGCGTCTAATCTAATTATTACATCATCTCTATCCTCTAAACGTTGTATTCTTATATCTTGCTTTTCTATAATTTTTTCATTATTTTTAGCTATGTGCTCTAATTTATCAATTTTAATAAGTTGCTCATCACTTCTATTTTTAAAATTAATCGCCAACGTAATAAAAGCGATAATTACTGATACTAAAGCTACAACTTCTGTAATTGTCATGTGCTACCCCCTAACTCCCCAAATTTTTAAATTTGATAAAATTACATCGTTATAACAACCAATGTATATATTATTAAAATCTTCAATCTTGTTAAATGCTATAACTCCCCTAGCAGTACCGCCAATATTCGGTACAAATGTATCAGTGCTTTCAAAAGTAACTTGCCCTTGTTCAAATAATTTAACTGTACTATCTTTTAAATATTCAATATCAAAAGTTGCACATAATTCGCTAACATTCGACAAGTCAGGTACATCAATATTAACATAATTGTTATCATTACTAAACCTAATCTCAATATTATGCTCATAGATACATTCACGGTTTGCGTCAAATTTAAGCTCAGACAATCCAGATTCGACTCTCTGAACAAGCGAATCAAGTTCTTGTTGTGAATGTACATAGCACAAAATAGCGTCATTTTTAAAATTCATAAAATCTGTAATATGATCGTAGGCTAGTTTTGATTCATCACACTCATTTAATGTCTTGAGTAATTTTTCATAATTTGCAAAATCTAAATTAGATATATTGATATTTTGCTCCAAACCATAAGCTTCTTCTTCCAACAAATCATTGATTTTTGATATTAAGTATAGTCTTAAATCAGCCACTGAATCTCCTTTGGATTTTAAACTGCGAACAATAACTTTCGGCAACCCATCATAATTAATTTTAGAATAATTAGTAATAACTGCCTCTATGCCAGCAGTATCGATATCAAAATAAGAATTGTTTTCTTTTAGTTTCTCAAACTTTGAACTAGGATTAACAACGATTCTGAATTTGTTGTTGCTCGGGAATATGTACCCGCCTGCGTGGATTTCTACATAATACTTACCTACTGGGAGTCGTTCTAATATTTTAAACTCAACTGCTCCGTCTTCTACAACGGATTGTCGGTTGTAAAAGACTTCTGACGTTTGACTATCGCATAACACAACAGCTGCCTTTTCTCCGTTAATATCAGATACAGGATTATTATTTTCATCTAGCAAGTTAAATTTAAAATTACTTGAATAATCGCCTTGCTTAATTACTTGACCGCCGTCTATTTGTTTAATATTTGTACTATTAAATAATTTTGCCATTTGTTGTCTCCTTTTTTTTGACATAATAAAAAGCCAACTATTTTAGTTGACTTAATAATTTTCATTTTAACTTTGACTTATAATTCTTAATAAATCATAATTGTAATATTTAACATTTCTTTTCATTGATTTATCTTTATCTAATAAACCTAAATCTACTAAATTATCCAAAGCTTTTTTTACCGTACTTTGATGATTTCCTGTAATTTTAGAAATTATATTTGATGTAACAATAGGATGTTTAAATGTTTCTAACCATACATTTTTTTGAATTTCTGTCTTACATTTAGACAACCCATATAACGCTAAGTTGTCAGAATCATCAATTTTTTTTAGAATTTTATCGGCCATTCTTTCGCTAGCATTTAGGAAGAAATGTATCCAAGTAATCCAATCTGGATCATCTCCTCTAGTTCCATTTAAAGAGTTATAATATCTAATGCGCTCTTTTTCTAGTTCTTCACTAACAAAGAATAAAGGAGAATCCATTATTTCTTCTTGTACAGCCATTAAAGCTATTAAAATTCTTCCTAACCTACCGTTACCATCTAAAAATGGATGTATAGATTCAAATTGAGCATGCATTATACATATTCTTAAAAGAGAATCTATAGAATGATCCAGTGATGTATTATTATCTTGAATTTCAATTTGAAAATCTCTATGCATTTCTCCATTAATGAAATACTCTAAATTTGTCATGTATTCAGGTATTTCATTTGCATTAATAGGTATATACGTAGCATTTTCAATTTTCTCATCTGGTCCTATATGATTTTGAATTTTTCTAAATTCTCCTTTATTAGCAGTCGTACCCCTTGCATTATCCATCAATATAGTATGTAATTTCTTTATCAATTTACTTGTTATTACGCTTCCTTCTTTTATTTCATTAACCCCAAATTTAATAGCTTTTCTGTAATTTTCAACTTCTATTTCTTCCAAAGATTTATTTTTTCTATTCTGACTCTCCATAATTTCATGAAAAGTCACTTGCGTTCCTTCAATTTTTGTAGATTGAACTGATTCATTATACATTAACAAGCTTAAGAGAGAACTATTAATAAGTGATTTTTTTAAGCTAACATCAAGTTTTCCAATTTTTTTATTAATGGCTGATAATTTTTTAAATATTATTAGCGCCTCTTTATCACTAACTATAACAGGAAGTTTTAAAACTCCTTTTAACATAGAAAATCACTCCTTAAGATAATTTTAAATTATTTTTATATTATAAATGTTTTTAGTATAAAAATCAATAGAAATACTTTTAATATCACACAAAAAACAAGAGGAAATTAATCCTCTTGCTCTTTTGAATCTGCATAATTTAATAACTGTCGTACTTTTTCACGATATTTCTTAGGCACATCGTCAATTGTAATCCAACCTTTATCAATTTGCATTGCGTAATAATTAATTCTCATTGCTTTCACCCCCTTTACTGTCCTTTTTACCATCTTCTTCGATTCCTTCGCTAAAATCTTCATCTCCATTATCATCTGCTTCATCCTCCTCTTTTAATAAGTCATTTACTGTTAATGTTAATAGTCTTTGCATTTCTCCCATTTCTGAAATTTTACTAGTAATCTCAGCGACAGTTTTCTCTTTAAATTCAAGTAAATCCGCTTTGATTTCTTCAATGCTTTCGTTTGTCGCTCTAACCGGGAATAATCCGTCATATAGTTTTTTCTTAACTAATTCTAATATTTCATCGTTCTCAGTGACAACTTTATTTAAGTGTATAAACAAATTACCACTATCTTGTTTGTCACTCTCCAAAGACACACTGGCAACAGTATGTGTTGGTGTATCATCTTTATAAACATTATAGCTATTATTTAATATTAACCTCATTATTCATTCTCCTTTAATAAAAGTTTAAATTTAGATTCAAGAATAGACATCCTATCTTCTAATTTTTGGTTTTGTTCAATTAATTCCTGAACACCTTTTAGTGCATACATAAGAATTTTAGGGCTATTCAAAATGTATCTACTGTCTTCATCTTTAATTTTATCAATTAATGTAGGGTCTAACTGTTCTAGTTGTTGGGCTATAACTCCTAAAGTTTCTCGTCTTTTTTTAGCATCTTTCCAATCAAACTCTACAAAATCTATATTTTTAATAACACTACTAGCATTAACTTTAGTGGATTGTATATTTTTCTTTAGGCGCACATCAGAGTTAGACTCAGGTCTAACAGTAACCCATCCTCCAGATCTGAAATAACTTAAAGTCTCGTATCCTTCCTGCCAATCGTGATACATATACATAATAGGCGCCCCATTCTTATCGGCAGACTTTCTTGTAGGTATCCCATAACCTTCGAATTGATTACCGTTACCGTCTCTATAACTCGAAAATTCAATCATACCATTTACAGTCAATAGTACTTCATTAGTTCTGTATGTAGTACTTCCTACTGAAAAATTATCATCTGGATAAATAAATAATCCTTTGGGATAATTCTTACCATTTTTTGAATAGCCTTGGCCTAATACTTGTAATCCCACACCATAATTAGCGTTGCTAGTAGCTGGAGCATTTATTTGTAGTCCGTTTTCTACAGGTTGTAGAAATCCATGTGTACCTAATTTTATTTTAGAATTTCCTTGAATAGTAGCTCCTGTTATTGTTTTACCATATAAATCATCAACAATTGCCCCTCCTGAAATCTTAGTACCTTCTCTGGATTGATTAATCTCTGCAATAACTTTTCCTTTTTCTACGGTTTTAATAGCTACCTTATTTATTCCTACTTCAACTGCCGATTTGACATCATCGTTAGTGGCTAATTTATCTTTTTTAAACCACCAAGCCCAATCTCCTTTATATATTCTTACATTTTTAACATTAACCTTATCATTTAAAGGATATAAGTTAATTTTTCTATTTTTTGGGAGTTTCTCTGGATTATAACTAAATACAAATACATTATCTTTATCAATTAAAGATTGACCTTTAGCATCTATTGAATTATATATACGGGGATTTAAATCTACCCCAGATTGTAAGTTACCAACATCAAATACTAATGTATATAATTGATACGCTTCTAAATCTTCAATAACAGGGTGGTACTGGTCAGATCCAGTTATTACATCCGCTTGAAACTGTGCTATATTCGGCCTAGGTTCAAGTATAGATAATCTTTTCTCCGCATCAGCGACAGATAAGGTAATACTATTCTTAGTCTGTTCAATCAAAGAAACAGTTTCGTGTACCGAATTTTCGACAGTTCCTATTTTATTAGTTACCTCTCCTACACTTGACCTAAGTCCATTTATATCACTTTGAAAATCTCTTATCTTTTCAACAGTTTCTTTAAGAACACGTACATCAACTGTGTTATCAAGTCTAGCATTAGCAACAACGTTTAAATCCTTGTATGATATTAATGCTATAACTTCAAATGACGAACCATCTCTAACACCATCAGGAAATGCTAAATTATGCAAATAACCATCAGAATTGTATGTTGTATTTTTAAATTCTGTCCAAGCAGACATTCCTATACCTTTATATTTTGTTTTTACTGTAAAACCTGATGTTATCTTGCTTCCATCATAATAAACATCAACAAACGCTTTAAATCCAGTCAAATTATTATTTAAATAACTTCCCTCAAGTCTTAAATTCCCAGTCAAAGAATGACCTTGTAAGTCAATAAGAGCTGGACTCCACATTTTCGGTACTTCCGAACCGTATGACATATACGGCTCAGCTATTTTGACATGCCCATTTTTTTCAATTGAAATATAGAAAGAATTATAATCTTCAAAATTAAAATTATTTTCGGCAGTGAATTTTAATTCTTTGATGAACCACTGATTGGTTGGAGTACCTTCACTCAAATTAAATTCTTTTAGAGTTGTATTTTTTTTATGATTTTTCAATCTTAATTTTATACCGCCGTCAACAGCGACATCGTTAAATATGTAGATAGGCAGTCTAATTACAATTTTATTTCCTCTTTTCAGCGAATTAATACTACTATTGACTGTTATCCCTCGCCAACCATTTGCAGCAAGGTTAGACGCTTGCCATTCAATAGAATTGTGACCATTGTAATCATTAACATTTAATTTAGCATTTAAAGTATTAACAAGATTAACATCACTCAAATTTTTAAATTCTGTCGCTATAAGTAAGTTCCTATCGGGTATTACTCCGTCATCACCTTTAATTTTAGCCCATTTATAAGATTCTTTATCAGTAGGAGCTGTGTTAGATGTAGTTATAGCTGTCCCCATATAAGTAGGTTGTCCTTCTGCTGAATTAAAAAAATTGCTTCCATCAGGATTATTAGAATATTTTATAAAAATATTCTTTTGGGCAGGCGTTCTTCTAGTTACATCCATCCATTCATAATCTCTAGGAGAATCAGGTTTATTTACACCCCTACCTGTACCAAAATATCTGTATCTCATGAATTGACTAGGTTCATTAGTAGGGTAATCGTTATAAGTCTTATTACCTTCGCACAAAACATACCAGTCAATCCCAGCTCCGAGCCAACTACCGTCCTCAGGGTATAACATACCTCGTATATTAAATATTTGACTAGGGTCTATATTACCGGTAGTAAAAGTAGTATGTTTTATCTCATAAGTAGGATTTGTAAACTCTAAATATTCTTGACCTGATGTTCTTTTTATATCGCTAAAAATTGAATAATCGAAGTTATCAGGGAAGTGCTCACTTCTTATATTTATCTCCAAACTATCAGCTAAGTAACCGTTTGTTTTTGTAACAGCTCTACATCTAGCAGACATCGTATAAGTTGTATTAGGTTTTAACTTAATTGGAATATTTGATTGCCAAACGTCCGTAATATCATTGTCATTTGTGAAATTTATTCTTGGTCTATTTTTAACTACAATTTTAGCAGTAGGACTTGTTCCAACGGATGTGAAATCTCTTACTCCATCCGGACTATTAGCCCATGCATAAGATGGAATAAACTCCAGCTTACGATTTGATATTTCTGTCTCAACAGCTTTAGGAATATTTAGATCTATCTCATTTACCTTATCCGTTACTTTTTCTTCAACTATATTTTGTAATTCTTTATTTTGCCTTAAATCCATTTTAAAAACACCGTTATCTAAATCCCAATAACTTCTACCGTCAGCACTTTCTATTCTTCCTGTTCTTAATATCCCACTATTCACAGCATTTAGGGTTATCCCGTCCCCGTCAGCTAAAGTTGACCAGTTCCAATCTCCTTGAGCATTTTTAGAATTAGCGATAGCCATTCTCCCAGAACCTATGTAAATAACTTTAGTCGGATTCTCGTTAATAGGTTTGTTAAATGAATAAAGTCCAGCTGGTAAGTTATACTCATTTCCTGGTTTCAAATCATAATTATAGCCATTATCACTATTTATATTATCTACGATTCTTTGTTTTAAATTGTCTAACCAGTAAATAGTGTTATTCTCTAAATTATCTATTTTTTTTGAAATCTCATTTTGTCTTGAAAAAGGAGAAGTCGTAATCTTATCACCTAATATAAACTTGGATAATTTTCTATTAACAAGATTACGTTCTATTTTAAAAACTCTAGTTTTATATTTTATTCCTAATTCTTTTCTGGCGACGCCTACAGTATCCCCTAAGTTTAGATTCCCAACACTTAGGACATCGGCACTATATTCTACTTGAGGGCGACTATTGTTAACTAACCAATCATAAGTTAATTGAAGCAGGTTCTCTGGATCTTCTTCCTCTCCAAATTCAATTATCTTCAATCTTGCTTTTTTTCCTTTATCAAGACCATATTCTGAGGTAATATTAGGTAGCTCTACCCACTCTTGACCAAGAGGTTTATTTACAGGATGTCCTAACTCTGTACGCCATACTACATCACTAAAATTTATCTTACGACCATAGCCCCCTGTAGCTTGACCTTCACTATCCTGTATTTCTTCTCCTTTACCGCGGCCTACTGCTGCACTATAAAATACTTTTGAAACTTTTTCATTGACTGATATTAAATCTTTTCCATGCACAAATACTCGACCGCTATCTTGTCCTATACGGTCAAAAACATCTAAGTACCTTTCATGGATTGCTCCTTTTTTATAAATAATTCTTGGTCTAACTTCTACTTGAGAGATTTCTATCAATTTAGACAAAGCTTCTTTTCTGCTAACATAGTAAAAATTAGTAGTGATTCGTTTTTGTGTTTTCAGCACCCCTAATTTCCAGCTACTTCCATCTAGAATTTTATTGACAATTTCCGTAATAGTTCTATTATTTGGGCGGTAATCTTTAATATATCCATCACTATTCATATCATCAAAAAACGTATGAATAGCCGTTATATACACAGTTTTATCCGTATTTTTGTTTAATTCTTCCACTCTATATAAATGAAAAGTAGATTTATTTTGAGGATCTTTATGACCTAAGTAATAAATTTTAGATAAATCTGCAGTAAACATAATCTTAGCCCTTAGAACTTGTACGGCATTAATTTCTTCTTCGTACACACATTCTAACGGATTTACAACTTTTATTAAATTTTCTTTGTTATCAAATAAGTAAATCATTATATAGCCTTCCCTTTAATAGATATTGTTAATTCAGAACTATATGGAGTAACAGAAATTGTATTACCATTCTTTATATAAAAATCAAAATCCGTCTCTATAAAATCAATCCATTCTGTTTTACCTTTACCATTTATAGTTACCGGATATTCTTCATTTAATCTTATATGTATGACATCGTTTACTACAAAAGTTCCATTTATTACTATTTTTAAACCTAAACTATTATTGTATATAATAACTTTAGAGACATTATCTTTCACTTTTACAGTGATGAGCTCTGGGACAAAATCAACATTCACTAACTCTAAGGGTATAAAATCAACATTAATGCTTCCAGTAGAAGTTTTATTTATATTCTCGCTAGTTGAATATTTCCAAGGATCATAGCAAGTAAACGTTATTGTACCTACCATAGAATTACTAACTTCTTCTAAATCAGAAACATTAGTTACTATTGCTTTAAAATAATAATTAGGCTCATCTGAGAATATTAAGCTACACTCTTCTTTGAAATGTAAAAAATTATTAAGTATTATAGTCGCTCTTCTGTACTCTGCGGTATTAGGAGCATCTATTTGATATTTTAATAAGATATTCCTTAGTGGAAGTTTATTATCTAAAATTACAGCCCCATCTCTTCCCGGTAAAGAAGCAGTTTGAACTTCTCTACCAATAAGAGTTCTCCCTTGAACAGTTAAAGTTTTAAAATATGGGACTTCTCTGTCTAAAACTTTTCCGTTAAAACTAGTATGTAGCTTATTAGCATAGCTATTGATAATAGCACTCTGAGTTGTATCTATAAAATTGTAAAAAGTCATTACTACTCCTTTCTATAGACTATATTCTTCCAATCTTATATTAGAGTTATTAATATCATTAATATCATCAACAAAACCTCTTAAAGTTTTATTGCCTAATCGGAAGGTTATTTGCATTGGTTGTTTTGAAGTATATAATTCGTTATTTAATGACGCTTGGTAACTGAAATCTGATTTAGCTATTTTAGAAGTTAAGTCTGCATCAGGGATACCTGCTAGGGCTAACTTATTAGCTGAATTTTCTACATACCCCAATGTATCTAAAAGCCCTTCTCCAAAACCTTCACCAGTAAAAGCACCTAAAGACTTTGTAACTCGTGATGGCGAATGTATATCTAAAGCACTCCTAATAGTATTAGCAACATTATTGGCTATATAACTAGCTAAAGAATAGATACTACCTTGCGTACTAGATAGACCATTATAAAATCCGATACCAGCATTGTATCCAGCGTTATGTAAGTCAGAAGATAAACGGTTAAATTCTTGATTTATATTATTACAAACATCTCTGATTTTATTAAGGGTGTTATTCATAGAATTCTCCACAGATTGAGTTAAATTTTTAAACGCTGCTTCGAACGTTTCCTTAATTTGATTAGACGAATCCCTAGCAGTATTAGTCATATCATTCATACCACTTTTTGTAGCGTTATTAATATTATTCATTTCGGTAGATACTGATGATGCGGTACCTCCCATATTTCCAGATACTGTTTCTTTTATAGAAGCACTTTCAACACTCATTGTATTAGCTATACCAGCCATAGATCCTGAAGTATCAGATTCCATTCCACTAACATATGATCCTACTTCATTATTCATTTCAGCAAAATCATTGCTAACATTAGTGCTCGCATCTGATGATGAAATAGACGCGTTTTGCTGCATATTAGAAAAATCGTTAGCCATTAAGCTAGCCATCTCACTAGTATCAGATGTAACATTATTTTTCATCTCTTCTGTATAGGTCTGAGTAGAATTTGACATACTTTGGAAATCTTCACTAACCTTTTTATTACCTTCATCACTCTTTCCTGTAATCCAGTTCCACAAATCAGTAAAGCCTTGTTTTATACTTTCCCAAGCTTTTGTTAATATATTAGGTATAGCTTCTATAATACCTTTACCTAATGCCTTTATTAACTCCCATCCCATTGATACTAGTTTGGGAAGTCCTGTTACTAATCCGAATACTAACTGAATAACTAATTTTATACCCATAGCCAAGATTTGTGGAAGAGAACTTGCAATACCTGCTATTAATTGACCTATGAATAGTACTCCTTGATATAAAAGAGTCGGTAATTGCTGCACTAAGCCAGATATAAAATTACCTATTACAGATATACCTATCTGTAATATTTTTGGTAAGTTCGTAACAATACCAACTATTAACTGTCCTATAAGTTGAACTCCTGCCATTAATATTTTAGGAATTTCTCCAGATACGCCCATTAATATAGACCCAATAATTTCTATACCTGATGCTAATAAACTAGGTAAATTTTGTGCAACTCCCATAACTAATTGTTGTATTATTGAACTTGCTCCTTGAATTATCGCTGGAGCATTAGCTACTATAACTTGTGCCAACTTTTGAACCAGTTCTACCCCACTATTTATTAAATCCGGAAGTCTTGATGTTATACCTTGCACTAAATTAGTTATTATTTGAGGACCTTTAGTTATAGCTACTTGTAATATTTGATTTATTTGTGTTCCAAATTGGCTATTTAATAAACCTAAAGCAGCTAGTCCTACACCTATAATTGCTGCAGGAGCTATTGCAAACTTCATTATGGCTATTGATGCAGCAGTTACCGCTCCGCCTACTCCCTGTAGTGCGGGAATCAAAGTTAAAATAAAACCTTTCAATCCTATAAAAATATTAACTACACTTGCAAATGCTTTTTTTAGTATTGGCACTTTCCCTGCTAAAACAAGAATAGCACCTCCAATGCTGCTAATCACTCCATACATTGCAGACACGAACGTAATAGTAAAAGTTGTAGCAAATGCCGCTCCTAAAACAGACAGTAGTGGCAGAATGGGTTCCAAAACTTTTCTGATTATCGCTAATTTCTCACTATTGTTCGCTGCTCCACTTAATGCTGAACTAAAAGCAATCACATTTTCAGTAGCTTCGGTTAATATATTAGTTAACATCTTCATTCCACCTATTGCATTTTCAAAAAATAGATCTCCTACTGTTGAACTTAAATTCTTCCAAGCTTGTTGCAAATTTCCTAAGACATTTTCGTAGCCATCAGCTTCTCGTGCTGCTTGACCTAACGCTCCTGAAACTTTATTGGCATCCTCAAACATTTTTAGCAACACTTCTTGCTGTTGAATACCTTCTAAATCTTTAAATTTCTTACCAAAAAGCTCCATAGCTTTTGCATTTCTTGTAGTTTCCGTAGAGAGTATACCTAGGTTATCAGCAACTTGATAGTTCCCTTTTAAATATGATTTTAAAGTTTCGGTAGTTTCTTCAATAGACTTATCATAAAAAGCTGCGCTATCTGCCGCTGCTCTTGTAGCTCTTTCTGTAAATTGTAAAGCCTGAGCTGTATCCATTCCTGCTACTTTAGCAAATGAAGCAATCTGGCTAAAAGATGGTTTAATCCTATTAGACAAGGCTCCTACTTCATTTGATACCCTATTCAACGAATCATGAGATTCTCTCGCGAAACCTTCAAAAACTTGTGAGAATTGCGCATCCATAGCTCGCATTTCACCAGCGTTTTTTATGGCCATTGTAGTAAAGGCTCCTCCAGCAAATCCAGTAGCTGCAACAACTTTTCTAGCTGCATTAAAGAAGCCTGTAGCAAATTTATTACTAAATTCACTAGACCACTTAGTAAAACTTTGCATTGTATTCTCTGCATTTTTAAATGTCTTTGTGAAATTTAAATCTGACGCTTTTAAATAAGCTTCTACGTTATATGTCTGAGATGCCATTTGTATTATCCTCCTTTCTAGCTTGTATTCTCCTAGCTATTTTTACTAATTTTGAACTCGCTATTTTATTTTTAATACCTGTTATTTCAGCTAAACGTGCTTTTTTGTCATAAAAATCATTAAAGCTATCATATAGAGGCGCTCCATTTTTTTTAGTACCTTTGGCCCGTAAGTTAGCAAAAGCAATCATATGGGCATTATATTCATTTTCAGCTACTTTTAAAAGATATCCTTTCATTCTCAAATTATACTCTTCTAAAGTCATTCTCAACGCCGAATTATAATCCTTCACTTCAAATAATCCAAATATATTAGCTATTAATTCTTCATAAGTTTCCTTAGAGGTTTTCAAGTCTACTAATTTGTTTGATTTTTCATCTTCAGAATTGTTGGTCTCGTCATTGGTGAAGTTTCTAAGCTCAATAAAAAATCGTTAAATAATAGTTCTAAATCTTGCTCTTCTAGCCAACTTTCAATTTCTTTATGTGTGGGTCTAACTTTAGAAGTCTTTGAAGCACATAATATTAAATTGAGTAATACTACAGGATTCCTCATTTCTATGTAATACATCACACTTTGTAATCCAGCTCCAAAGCTAGCCCCGTTAAAATCTACAGTATATAATTTATCTAACTCGCGTATAAAGTTTAGCCCAAAGTATAAGTCACATTCTTTGTTATTTATTGTTAATTTCATTTTATTTCTCCTTTTTTATATTATTGATATGCCACGGTATCCTTGAACGCGTACATAATTTCCTCTTGTTGTTGTGCTGATAAAGTTGCAAATCCAGCTTGTGGTACCCCTTCAATAGTCATTTCTGTAGAAACCTGTTCTAAATCTTCAACGTTAGCGGGTACTTCCCAAGTAGCTAACCTTCCAATAGCATATAGTGCTGCAAATTTCCCACCTTGTTTTTCTCCAGCTAAGTCTACCTCCCATACTTCTAATTTAAAACCTTCTATAACGGAATTTTTTAATAATGTATTTAATTCATCTTTAGTGGCAATCGCTTCTATCGTAAGCTTTGTTTCTAGTCCACCATCACTTACTACAGCTCCGTCTTTTGTCTTTGTAATATCAGTAGAACGCTCATACTCCCACTTATGTTCGATTTGAAGTGCTAATTTTGCAGCCGCTTTTTTATCTCCTAATTTTCTAAACATCAAAACCTTATCTTTCCCAAATTTTGCTTCTGTCATTTTATTATTCTCCTATCCTATAAATTTAAAATTCACGCTAATGATACCGTGATATAACTGTTCATCAGTGCTATTATCTTTGATAATTTGACTATCACTACCTAATTTCATAGACCACTGTCTTTCATCTATCCGTCTTATTTTACTAAAACTGTGCAATAAAGAATGTATAATATCAGACACTTTCTTCCTACTGGTCATATCAGACCATACATGAATATTAAGAGCCACTTCTCCTATTAAAAAAGATTTTGTTGCTGTTGGTAATAAATGAGTATCTCCAATTACAATAAAAGGATACTTTGTCCCCTCTTTTGGTAAAAAAGTGAAAACTCGGTATCCTAATTGGCTAACTATTTTATAAATTTCATCATGTATTTCTTGATCAGGGTATTTCATCTTGATATTCTCCTTAAAAAATTAATAAAATCTGTAGATATTAATTCAAAGGCTGGTTTCACAAAAGGTTGGGCTTCCATAAATCTAGTACCAACCTCAACATATCCAGAATATTCAGAAGTAGTCTTTACGCACCCCACCATTCCATTATTTTTTATTTCTGGAACTACACTCCTTCTAGTAAAACCTACTGAGTATCCTTTAACAAAATAGGCTCTTCTAACTACTTCGGTATCCAGTTTAGCAGTATAATGTTTTATACCTTCTTTAACAAGTGTCATTTTTTGTATTTCTTTCAAATCTTTCTTTAGTTTGTTTGCACCACTAATCTTTATCATTGCTTAACACCTCTCGAACATAAATAACATTTCTTCTTCTCATAAAAGTATTATTATAGTTTATAGCTACATATTTTTTATCTTTAATTAATATATAGTTAAAATTATCCAATTCACCTGAGTTAAAGCGTATTTTTTTTGCATCTAAATCTGACTTATCAAAATACTGATTTTTAAATTCAACACTTAAATTAGAAATTTGACAGGGCACCGTCTTTTTTAAAACTTTACCTTGAACCATTTCCCCCAAGTTGTAATCATAATATGATTTCAATTCTCTTACTAAGGTAACTCTTTCACTTTCTCTCATAGGAAAACAACACTCCCTGAATTAACTTTTTTATTTTGAAAATCTTCTCTAAGTATATCGTCCCACTGCGCGAACTCGTTATCTATATCTTCATATACCATTGAATGCCCTTCTACAGTTTCTGATGTGGCACCTTCAGCACCTCTCCTGTTATATCTTTTAATAACACAATCTTCAATAATAAAACTATACTTATCATCTACATAGTCTTGTCTGTATACAAATTTAAAATGGCTCACTACTTTTATAATGAGCCTTTCTAATATAGTATCTTGTAAGTCGTCTGATATATCTAAATCTTCTTTTACATTATATAGTACATCATCGTTGTCTAAAATTGCCATTTTACTAAACTTCCATCATTAAAACATTATCTATTTGTTCAAATGAAGGTAGAGCAATCATAGATACTTTTGTTTGTACGTTTACTGGGTCTGTAAGTTTAGTAGTAGTAACAGCTATTCCTTCTTCTACAATTTCTACCTCTGCGTTAGCCACATTACCTCCTAATAAATCTGATTCTTCAGGAGTAGTACCAAATACTGTTGTCCCTAACGCACTATTAGGTGCCAATGTCGCATAACCATCTGGATAGAATTTTTTAGTTACCCCGTCATCATCAATATAAGTTCCATTTACTATAACCACAGTTAACTCTAACTCATCTTGTAAATATGACTTAAGCTCATTTTTAGTAACCGCAGCTCCTTTAGGGGCTAAAGGTTTAATAACAGTTAATGTGCTTGCAGAATTCTTAATATTTGCAAATGTTTTTGAATTTAAAATTAATACTTCTGCTTTGCTTCCTAAATCTTCTAATTTTTGTGTAGCTTCTGTTAAATCTGCTAAAGGAGTTGATTTTGCAGTATCATCCCATTTTTTAGAAACCGCTAGTTTATTAGAATCTTTTATTCCATAATCATACTCCATCATAACCCCGTTATTATTAATATCAATTTTTCCTTTTGCTAAAACTGAAAATCTCATTGCTTCTATACGAGCTTTTGCTCCAGCCAATAAATGAGCGGTATCATTAAATATACCTTTAGTTACTACATCAATCAATGTTTGATTTCCAGTTTGAGCTAAAGTGTTTAATTCTTGTCTATCTGCTTCCTTAACTAAAATAGCTTCTTTAAAGAACGGCATTTCTGTTTCCGTTAAGTCTAAGTTCATTCTTTCTCTTAACGTAACTTTAGAATCAAACGCAGACGGTCTTAGTACAACTGCTCTTCCACTTGCACCTTTAACAAAAGCTAACTTCAATCCTAATTGTTTTTTAGCAGGAAATAGCTTTTCTCCGGTAGTCTGATCTACATTTTCTTGAGTAGCGTTATAGTACCCCGCTATATTATTTGCTGTTAATAAATCATAAATTAGTGCCATATATTTGTCCTCCTATACACCTTTCACAAATTTTATATGCGATAATTTTAATTTAGCATTATTATCTACAGAGCCACCATTGACCTTATCTTCTCTCAGGGTACCCTTATAAACACAAGTTCCTACCCCATCGCCATCAGAAAGATCTACATCGTATAATAATACTCCATCTACATACTCTGCAGTAGCTTCATTTGTTAACTTTTTAACCTTTTTAGTTCTATCGTCAAAGATAGAAGCCCCGTCACCACTAATCAAAGTTCCTGCTTTTAAAACCTTTTTACCGTTGATAATTTCTGTACCAGTAGTAGACTTGTCCACCGTAACAGAAATAGCTTCAAAATCTAAATTATGAAGTATTTCTTTATGAAATTGAATTGTTGAATTTTTCATTTTTTTACCTCCTAGAAAATTCTTCCGTTTTTATTATTTGTTTTAGTTGCTAATTTAGCACCATAATTTTGAGAGCCGTCTATCCCTACACTCTGAGTCGGTGTATTTTGACGTACCGTTGATTTTACCTCTTCATTTACTGCTTTTCTGAATATCTTTTCAAAATCAGTAACAGCTTTTAAAGCTTCTTCTGAGTTTCCGCTATTAGCAAAAGTTTCCGCTAATTCCGGTGGCAAGTTCTTAGAAATTAAATCCTCTTTTACTTGCATAATTAATTGTTTACGATTAAACTCAGCTTCTCTCTCATCTAATGACTTTAATTGCTCCTCAAACTGTTTTTTAGCTTTTTCCTCTGCAGATAATTTTGAATACTCTCTATCTTTATTCACGGCTTCATCAATCAATCGTTGCATATTATCATTATGTTTTTTATTGTTATTCTCTAAAGCTTTATTTACCGCTTTTCCAATTAGGCTATCAAGTTCTGATTGAGATGCAGGTGGTATAAACTCATTCTCCTGATTTGTACTTTCAATATTATCTTCCGCAAAAAACTGTAAATTCAAAGGTAATAACCTTTTAAAATCTTTCATGTATTTTCTCCTTTAATCCACGTTAGTTACCTAATAATAAAAAAATAGACCCAAAGTTTTATCTAAGTGTCTATTTCCTTACTCTTTAGCACCCAACAAGTATTTTATAAACAGTTTAATGTCTTGTTTAGGACAAAATAAAAACACCTAGTATCTAACTAAGTGTTAATTTGATATTGAATAATCTTTAATTTTAAAATCTAATTTGTCTTTTATGATATCTAATAAAGTAGATATTTCTTTAGGAGTATCTTTTTTAAAAACTAAGATAATACCATTATCAGTTATCTCTTCAGATAGAATCCAACTATCCACTTTATCAAAATATATTAAAGTTTCCTTTTTAGGTATAATCATTGATTCCATTCTAATACTCCTTTCACTTTGTTTAACAGCTCTTTATCTTCAACTATATCATCTAATACTTCAACTTCTGCAACTAGCTCATTTATATTTCCATTTGAGTAGGCAACCTTGGCATTTTTACTAATGTTTGATAAATATTGTCTATCCAATGAAACTTGTGTTTTCACATAAGCCATCAATTCAGAATCTAAATCACGTTTTGCACTTTCAATATTATTATAGCGTTTAGGGTATTTTTTGTAAAGCGATTTTGCATTATCCCAATGTTTTTTATGAGCAAGTTCATGAGTTAATATATCTTTTAAATTTCTTGCTGCAAAATATCCGCTAGCTAACAATTTATTTATATTGCTTATTGAGTTGAGTTTATTACTAATATATAATATATCATTCTTATTATCATAACCTGCTATGTTTTTAAATTTATCTTCTCTAGCTATAATAATTTTAGGTATATTATTAAAATGCTGTAACTCTTGTTTTAACAACTCTAAGGTGTTTCTCGATTTCTTACTGCTATCCTCTACCCAAACATCATACTTCAAACCTTGTAATTTAGTAGCCCTAATTCTAACATTACTCTCACCGTTATTTAACACATACAGTTTACTATTAGCCATGCTATCAAGCTCAACAGAATCTTCTTCTTGAGAACCTTGTAAATAATCATTCACTAATTTTTCAAATCTATCATCATCGCTGTATGGCGCACTGCTACACTTACAAAAAGGATGCATAGGATAATAATTTTTACCAACTTCTCTATCAGTAATTTTGAAATGATTTCCGTCTAATTTATTACATACTGCACAAGCACTAGGTTCAGCTAAATAGATATACTCATCATAACCTGCTTGCTCAAAACTATCAAGTTGCACATCTCCTTGGACCCTCGCACTTTCTGTAACTAACAACCGTTTTGCCTCATGTTTAGTTACTTTAAATTTATCACGTATTCTAGTAGTTTCAGTTACAGGGTTCACGCCCTGAGTTATTGATCTTCTTAAGGTAACACCTAAATCAGAAACTAACGCATTATGATTAAACCACAATCTTTCACTGAAATTAGCGGTATGAAAACTAGCATTTACTATAGTGTTTACAGCTGCCTTAGAATTTATGATTATATCACCCAATATACCTGCTTGCCTTGCATACTCTTCACTCGCTAAATTAGTCAAATGATTTTGAATTAATTTCTCATTTTTAGCATTTGCCTTCACTAGAGCTAAATTAACTTCTGCTTTCAAAAGCTCTAATCGATTAATGCGCATGGTAGCGTTATAAAGTCGCAATTCTTCATTCGCCCTTTCACTAAAATCTCTATTTTCAACATATTTACGAGCTTTTTCTTCGAAGACTCTAATATCCATAGAACTAACACGCTTCATAGCATCTTCTAAAGAAATATGTTCTTTTCTAGCGTATCGCTCGTAAAAAACTTGTATCTTATGCTCTATCTCAATTTTAGCTTTATCTAGGTTTTTTTCTAACATTGAAGCTACATCATTTTCTCTTGACATTTGTTCCAAGGTGTGTTGATGTTCTCGAATCTTCCAATATTCGTAACTATTCATTCAACACTCCTTCTAAAGAAGTTTGTACGCCATCATCAATATATCCTTCTGCCTCATATTCTGAAATCCCTAAATCGGCAAATAATTTCAAAGCAACATTCCTTGTTATTTGTTCTCTTTTCAACTTCAACAGTATAGACTGAATGGCATAAGCTTTTTTAGAGTTAAACTGATTTTTTTGAGAGTCATAATCATCAGATTGTTTTTCCTCTAATTTTTCTATTTCTGCAGTAGGATCATCTACAATTGCAGTAAGTCTCATAGCAGTTTCATTAGATACCATACCTCCTAACTCTTTAAAAGCAGTTATTTTCTCTTGTAAGGATTTTGGTAAATTAGGGGTAAAAGTTATTTTTAGATTAGAAATATTAAAGTCCATTATTTCTTTAACTATTCCGCCTATATTAGCAATAAGCTGATATCTTCGACGTAATGAACTTTCAAAAAGTGCTTGCGTATCCACTCTCTCTTGTTCAAGTCCGAACAATTTATACTTCATCGCTTCCCCGCTCTGCACTCCTCCGAAATTATCATCCGTCATATCAGGTGTATTAGTAAATTTATGGATATCGTTTACTATTCTAGTCTTATAACTTTCTACACCACTTACATCATATTGTTTATATAGGTATTTAGCATCAACATTACCTACACTTTCTCCTACGTTATTTTGAGGCGGTTTAATCTGCAGTAACCTAGCTTTTCGCATTTTACGTAAATTTGCTATTTTATCATCTATTGAGCCATCCCCCATTTCCACGTCACCGAAAATCCCTAATATGGCATCTGATAAATCAGTCATGTAATTAGCTGTGTCACTTTCGGCGGTATCGTAGCTATCAATTAAGGATAACTCACTTTCGTAATCCCCCATTCCTGAACTAGTATTTAAATATTCAGTAATTGGTACAACTCCAAAACTGTGATTTTCAACAGCTAACTGAGTCATATCCGTCTCATCAAATTTTAATATTCTACTTTCTGTATACAGCTCTATATAATTTTTAGAATCTTCAAAGATTTTAGTACTGTAGTATCTAATGCCTGCTATAACATTATCATCAAGCGTAGTATCGTAAATTAAAAATGTATCTAGAGGATTGAGCCTTCTAACTGTAGTAACATCTTTATCACTTCGATACACTAAATCATACGCCCTTCCTACTCTAGATAAATCTAACACAAGAGATCTATTCAAATTATGAAAGTTATTTACTTTAGCAATATTTTTCAAAACTTGGTCAATATTACTATTTTCTTCTCCATCATCATATTCTACTAATATAGGATTACCTACTAGATACCCCTGCTTAAATACTGATATAGCTTTACCGAAATTATGGACCAACCTATTATCAGCCATATCTTCTTCACTTCTTCGTTTTCCATCAAGTATGTTGTGGTTATTGCCTTCAGAATAATCGTATAGTTCTTGTATCCTAGGTCTTTGTATATTTCTATGATGTTGTACAAACTTTAATATCACATCCGGAGTTAGTTCTTCTACGCTTGATATTCTATATCTAAGTCTTGATTCTCTATGGAATCTCATTGATAGGTTTTTAGTTTTACCCGTACTATCTACAAATTGTTCTGAATATGACATATATTCTCCTTTCTAAAAAACTTTACTCAGCGCATCATAACTATTATCATCAGTCAGTATACCAATCGAATTAATGTGAGGAATGAACGCATATTGACTAGCGTTAATAGTATGGTCATTACGGTCTTCTGGCTCATCTTTATCCTCTTTCCAGCTATAAATATTTAATTCTTTAATGTGTTCAACACAATCATCTACCACTAAATACTTTAAATCTTTAAACCAACCGCTCATTAATTGGATACGATCTATAATTCTAATTGTTTTATTTGCACTGATAAAATTATAAATTAATCCTTTTAAATTTTTATATTTATTAAGCTCCATAATTGTAGCTTGGTCTGCATTATCAATATATACATACTTACAAAACCCCCACTCGTTACTACATTGATTTAAAAAATTATGTAGTTTTACTGCTACATCACTAGGAGCAATTCTTTTTTTATTCTCTTTGTTGTTATATACTTCCTCTTTTAAGACAATGTATTCTCCTTGGTTAGTAATACCTCCAAAAACAAACGATATAGTGTCTTCTGTATGCTCGGAGTATGAAGTATCCACTCCGCAAGTGAAACGTCTGAAAGACATCTTTTTAGCTTTATTTGAGCTTATTACATTTTTGGTTCTATCAAACATACTAAACACAAGCCCCTCAGCACGTCCCCTAAGACCCTGTATTTTATTTTTATATAATTTAGTTCCTATCGCTACAGTAGATTTTATTTGCTCTTTTTTTTCTTCACTCAAACCTGCGTTATGATCAAAATGAAAAAACCAATAAGTCCAATTAGGTTGTTCTGGTTCAATTAGGTATTCTCTTATTTCTTTTGGAGTATCGTATTCGTACTCAGCTAATGCTCTAAATCGGTTTATATATCTCTTATATACAGGCAAATCGGGATTGTCTGGATTCATAGTGCACATCCAGTAGTCACACCTCATCGTTGCTTCCTGAATAAAATCAACATCAGCCGTATTTATCTCGTCGATAAAACCGCATCCGAATTGTGAGCCTAATGCTTTTTCCCATTTTTCTTTCGACGAGTACCCTAATATAAAAATTATCTTTTCACCATTTTTAGTTCTATATTTTAAATGAGGTATTTTATAATTACTATCCCCATTTCCTCGATAAATAACTAAACTGGAAAAAATATCAATTATCCCTAAATCTGATTGGATTATATTCTTTTCACAATCCCCTACAGTTTTACTAGCTATAAAATGTAATTTCTGATTAGACTTAGCTACTTTTAGCATAAATTTAATAACTCCTACTGTAGTTTTTCCTGCAGCAGTAGTCCCTTCTAACGCTTCTGCTTTTGCATTATGGCGTATAAAGTGCTTATATTTATCGGATAAAATAATATCAGGCATAATCATTCTCCTAATTGAGCAACTAGAGAATCTAACTTATCGGTCGATGAAACGTCTACTTCTGCTTTTACTTTATCAGTCCATACGCCATATCTCTTACCAATCAACTCCGCCGCCTTTATTCGATCTTTAGCCCCTACTTTTATCTCTGTAATTTCTTGAGTATAATCTCCAGCATTTATAACAGTTTCCTCCACCTGCTCACCACGCATTACAGAAGTTAGGTATTGAAGTACCTCTCGTTGATCCGCAATTTTTTCAGTATGTAGCTTTTCCAACCTTTCATCTATATAAGTTCTAATAGCAGGTTTTGTAAGGTTTTCTTGAGCGGTTACTCTAGCTGTTTTCTTACTATACCCAGCTTTTATCGCAGCCGCCGTAGCATTCCCACTGATGATGTACTCATCTGCAAAACGTTGTTGCTTTAACGTCAATTTATTCAATTTTCCATCACCTCCACAATCAAAAAACGCCCCAGGGTTGGGACGTTTTCGTAATCTCCTTCTGCCTATTGGTAGATGAGTCTCATACTATTAATTATATACTCTAAAATCTATATTTTCTATAAATTTACAATGAATTTTCTTTAAGTCTTGCCAAACTGTTGCTTCTGACCATTGTATTTCATACGCAATCCTAAAAGGCTGAAAACCATATCTGTACCTATGTACATATACTAGATACTCCCTTTCGGTTAAATTCTTAAGCATATTATCAATAGCAGTACAGTATTTTAATGCTTTCAGATATTCCTTATCAGTTATCTTTTTGATAACTCTACGTTCGGTTGAATTGCCATGCGTGTTGTTTTGAACTTCTGAAACGTCGACATTGCCACTTTCTAAGTTATGCAATCGAACAACGTTTCGATAATATTTTTCGCTACGCAAGATAGCGACAATGTCTTTTGTTTTCATTTTTATCCCTCCTTAACAACAATAGTTTTTTCCGATAACGTCTCAAAAAAATCCTCTAATAAGTATGTATCAAAATCATTCTCTTCCGCATACATATATAACATTCCAGCTAAGATCTCTCCATTTATAGTTAGCCCGTTTTCTATTTTCTCACCTTTAATTACTATCATTTTCGTTCTCCAACCTCCTTAAATCATTCTTAATATTAACTAATGCTTTAATATGTGCATTTTTCATTTTATAATTAGGATAACTCCTATTGTTTATATTGCTAATCAAATCATCAATTATCCTATTAGTACTAATATTTTGATACTTAACACTATTGGTTGGTCTTGCTTGCCCTAGTTGCATATCCTCTCCTTTAATGTTTTTCATCATAATCCTTAGCCATATATTCAATGAACGCTATCGCTTTTACATATCTTAAATTTGCATAGTTTAAATCCGCATTTCTTAAATTTGCATATCTTAAATTCGCATCACTTAAATTCGCATCACTTAAATTTGCATACCTTAAATCTGCATCACTTAAATAGGCACCACTTAAATTTAGTCTTACGCCACCTACCTCATTGTTCAACCATAACCTATGTTTCTCAATCATTTCATTTAATTCCGTTTGTGATATCTGTCTCATACTAGTTCTCCTCTCTCAATTTCTCTAAAACATAAGCTAATATATTAATCATTAATTTGTTATCTTTAAAAAATCTATAATCTTCAATGATTTCAATAGCTTCTGTTAGTATCTTTTTTAATCGTCTTATTTTTGATATTTTGCTAAAGTTAGTCATTATATCTCCTTATTTCACAGGGTAGCTAAAAAGGTAACTAAAAATTTTATCGAAAATCCTTTTATATCAACGTTTGTGATACAGGGTAGCCGTAACTTTTTTAATTTCAATCCTATATATATTCAATATCTTTTAACTTTTTTATATTTTAGTATTTTTTCTCCTCTTTAAAGAAAAAATGGTTACAAAAGTTACCCTATATATATAAGTCAGTAATACCAATGCTTTGAAGTATCAACCATTAGGTATCTTTTAGCCAAAAAGGTATCTTGTAAAAAGCTACCTTGCCCCTTTTTTCTATCAATATCAATTAATTTTCTGACAATTCCAGTTTATTGTCTTCTCCTAAGACATATACTTTTTGATTTTTCCCATTAATTTTCTTTTGAGATATCTTTACTTTGTGATATTCTCTTAACGTTGTATTAAACAATTTAGCACCCTGTTTATAAACCCCATTTTCATCACACCAAGTTTCATAACCATTAAATATCTCTGGACTTCGCTTTCCCAATATATCGTTTAAAGTTAAATCTTGGACGTATTGTAAAGCTGTGTTATTTTCTTCATGATATTTCTCGTTAAAATCTGTCACTAGTTTAGATTCAGTAAATTGTCCGTTTTCATATAATCTCATATAACCTTCAACAATTAATCGAACCCAATAATTCAAAGCTTTAGGTTCAGTTATTTTAGTTATAAACTGCGGGTCTTTTTTCTTAGGTTTAGTATACATAGGAAGCCAATCAACACGTCTTTTATAACTAAATCCTTTTTCAAAAGATTTTAATATATGGTTTGATGTAAATATTAGACTGGTTGTTATTTCAACAGATTGTGAGTTTTCAAACATTTTTCTAGATTCTATAGCGTCACATGTTGATATATTTTTTAACATTTTCATTTCTTTAATGCCTATAGCTTTATCTTCTATATCATCCCCTAGATTAGCTAATTTACCCACCATTGAACTCAAATAACGTTCGTCTCCCATGTTGTCTATACTAAGAGCACTACAATTTTTAGACGTTAAAATACGCCTTATTATTGCTAATAATGTACCTTTCCCGTTTCCTCCATCTCCAACAAATATAAAAAACTTTGCAACTAACCTTTTAAATTCTTTATCTGTAATTAAACAATGTCCTATTATCTCACCTAGTCTAAGTATATAATCAGGATCATTATTACATAATTGTTTTAAATAATTATCCACTATTTCAACGGGTTCAGCATAAGGATTATATTCAATGTCAATATAATATGGAGTAAATCCTTTATAGTCCAATTCTACAAATTGTCCTCTTTTTAAAACACCATTTTTGAACTTAATATCAAACACTGTTTCAGGGTCTATAAGTTTAGACCTTTTATTCATTTGTGATATAACCTCATTAACATATCTAGTTTTTTGACCTACGCAATACGAGTAAACCATTCTATTTAATTTATCTAAATCATTGATATAACTTTCACCATCATAAAAAAATAATGATTCTCCATATTTCACAACATGTTTATCTCTCATTATTAAATCAGCAATAAGATTTTCTCCATCTTTTTCAGCGGTTATATTTATATCTCTACATATTGTCTCAATTTCTTTGGAAGGCAAAGGAGTATCAAATATGACATTGTTTATAAACATTATAATTTGTTTCCATTTTGGAAATCCCGCTAATATTTTTCTTTGTTTAAATAACTTTTCATTTCTACCATCACCTTCTGATAATCCTAATAATTCCTGATTTTTCTTGTTAGATTTAAAGAAATCAGGTAAATCTTCTCTTACTCCTTTATTCTCAATTTCTCTTACCACTCCATTGCGTTTTATAGTTATGCTCTTAGTATTTTTGATATGTTTAAACTCTATTTTAAAACCAAATGCACATATACCTTGAGCTCCTCTAAAATTATCAGGTTTTTTATAATAAAAATGACAACCTCTATCTGTCCATACTATTTGGGTTTTAATATTAAAGTCACTAATCAATTGTTCTATTTGTTTAATTTCTAAACAGTCAATATCTACAACTAATTCGTTTTCTGTAAGAATATAGCCAGCATCGTCAAAATTATCAAGAGTTTCACTAATGTCTGCATTCTTTTTAGCATGCTTTTCACCTTTTATATACTCTACATACATCACATCACTCCCATTCTTTGAGTTTTCTTAATATTAACTGGTAATAAAAATTCACATCTATAATCTTCTTAAAACCGTCTAATTTAGAAATATCATCGTTCCATATATACATATTATCAGGAGTATCGGGAAATCTAACCAATCCTCCGTCATTTCTTAGTTTGTAAAGTGTTATTCCTTCTTTATTTGTAGCAAATACACGATTAATCTTATTGTAGTGCTTTCCTGCGTTATCTACAGTGCCTTGAAACGTACCTCCAGCTTGCAGAACGACTTGAAACACTTCAGGTTTATTTAAATTATCAAGAATAGTATCTAGAACATCATCACCTTTTAATAAATAATTTACTATAGCTAAATCTACAATTCTTACATTATTATTTTTAAAATAAGCACATGTGTTGCTACCGTATCTCCAAACTTCTCCTTTTGTCTTTATAGATGTAAAATCACCTTGTTCGTTCTTTTTAGCACCTATGTAGTTATTAACATCTCTTTGAATAAAGATATCAAAGTAATCTTCTTCCAAGGTAAATCCATAGTCTTCTTCCCATTCTTTCCATACATTTTTATAATCATCTGAATCAGTTGTGAACGCCACACCATCTGTATTTATGTTGACTATTTTACAAGTAGGGGACAACCTTTTGCATAAATCATATAAGCATATTTGACCATATATACATACGCTTTTCGCAGCATTAGGATTATACAATACACTATATTCATTTTTTAGTAATCCATAAACAGAATTTATTACTAACTTTAAAGCATTGGATAAAGTTTTATCACTATGTTTTACTGACAACCTCTCACTAACAATGTTTTTATATTCATCTGTGGCATTACCCAAAGCGTTAAGTTTCATAATTATATTAGGATACATACTGGCCACATCTAATAATATTACTTTTTCATATCTTTTTTTATTATCTACAGGAACTCCGTGTAGTCCACCAAAAGCAAAATCAATATTACATCCAAACTCGGTATGAGTATACTTACCTCTATCATTATTTTTCCAAAAATTAACTATATCATCAGGAACAGCATTAAACAGTTCATATTCGCCATATTTGTTATATTCTCCTAATCTAATATCACTCCATAGATCAAGCGGTTTATCAATCAGCATTTTGGCACTGATTGACGTTGTGTTCCACTTTATAGCTTTATTTTTATCAACATTCTCTAATCGATTAAGAATCCCTAACTTTGGTTCAAAATAACTTTTCTCTCTCATTTTAAAAACATCAATTGTTGTATCTATATCGTAACTACAATAATTTATAGTTTCGGCTAGTTCTTCTTCTGTTAACTTTCTATCTATATTAAAATCAACACTACTTTCAATAATACTTTTACCCGAATTTGCCTCTATCTTTTTCAAAGATGGTTTAGTAGCGTCTATTTGTTGAAAGCAATCTAGTGATTTTATTCTTTTATCAACATAATTAAATTTCACTTTTCTAACAATAATATCATCATTTTTCTCTTTTATTTGATAAGGTGTGTGACAATTTAACATAGATGTTAATATATGATCATCGTAGTAATAGTTGTTATATCCTATTAATACTTTACCTTCAATAACTTTATCTAATCCGTTAAAATCATTGTGAAATACTGCTACAGTCTGTTTATCAATATTCTTAAAAATCACCAGAGAATCTTCTTTGAATACTTCAATATCGTAAAATAATAAATTTTCTTTATCTTTTATCATATTTCAAACCTCCTATTTCTTAAGAGGTTTGATTTCACCGTAAGTATATTTACCCATTGCTTTTTTAACTTCAACCATTATATCTCGTCCTATTAAGGTATTTTTTTCAGAAAATGGTACTTTAAATTTATTTTCAAATTTATCATAAGCTTTAATTTTATTATTAGGTTCAACTAACCATTTTTTAATTGAGTTAACGTAAGTTCCGTATTGGAATTTACTTTGATAAAGAGTATCGTTATATCTATACTTAACAACTATTTTTAAACCATCATCTTCAATTTCTTCAATTTCAGTGTTAAATATATCCCCTACCATATCCTCTGGAAATTTATTCACCATATCAACTTCAAATAAGCTACAAAATCTGTCATATATGTATACATCTCTTCTAACTCCAACACAATCTTCTAATTTATCGAAAGTGGTATCGAAATATTCTTCACACCATTTATCAACTTGCTCTGCTTTTTTAGGATCATCTACAAATTGATTTTTATTAGAATCATAAGCCTGTTTGTTAAATTTAACATTTCTCAAAACACCTTCATCTTCATCTAAAAACATCAACGTTACTAATTTATTATCATATTCAACTTGTACTAATTCTAATTGTTCTTTTTTGTTATTCATTTTTTATAATTTCCTTTCTTATTTATACTCTATATCCATTTCTTTCATATAATTTTTTAATAATTCATAATCTTTTTTATTAAAAACCTTAATGTTAAAAACTTGTCTATCAATTTTTTTATTAACCAATTCAATATCGTTATTCTTACTCATAACTATTTGCATCGCGACTGCTAACGAACCAACTTTCTTATACTCAGTAATTAACTCTGCAGCATTTGGTTCATTTAGCATTACGTTCAAATCTGTTTCTGTTGAGTTTAAATCTTTTACCAAACTTTCTTCAACTTTATTTATACTATATGTTTTGTTTAGATAGACCCCTTTTACGAAATAGGACTCATCTCCAATATATTTTTTAACAAGCGGGTATTGATTCAAATGTTTGTTAAACATATCAATAATTTTATCTTGTTTAATATTTCGTTCTACTTCTTCAAAATCCTTAGTTTGATTTCTTACAACATTTTCAGCTTCAGTTACTATAGATATAATCTCATCAACCTGTACTTTCAAAATATCATAAGGTTGTAAACATTGTTTACGAACTCCGCTTAATTCACTTTTAAGCTTATCTGTAGCTTTTCTAACCCCGGCTATTAATTTTTTATTAGTTTTCAAAGTATCTTCTGTCACTTCTATACTTCTCAAATTTTCAGCCAACTCTAAAGCATCTATCTTTAACTGTTCATACTGAGGAAATAATATTTGATTATTCGTTACTATAAATGTATCATCATTAATTTTTAACTTCATACATCCTCCTACAATCTGTCATATATTCTTATAAATAAATTACCCGATGCTATTATCTTATCCGTGTTTGTTTCAGATAAAGTTGTTTCTAATATTTTGTCAGCCAATCTTTCAAGGCGTTGTCTGTTCAATTCTCTTTGTTCCTCGTTTATTTTAACCTTCTCTTGATACTTACTATGGGGATTGTCAACTAGTACTTTTATTACTCTTTCTCCATCAACCCCTCTTATAACTTGTATCAATTTAGCTTTTTTCAATTTTGATATACAAGATTTAACAGCATCTTTATTGCTATTTAAAAATTTCACTATTTCACTATTTGTCGCTCTTGGATTTTCTCTTAAAAATTCTAATACTAACAATTTTTTACTCATTTTAATAAAACCTCTCACTTTTATGTAATTCTATAAATTTACTATTATTATCTCTTCTATTTACGTAATAAAATTCTGTAGCCTTTTGCTTACTCATATGCCTTAAAGCACTTAGTTTAGGATCGTATCCTTTTGTTCTTTTTGCATTTTTTATTTTTACTTCGTCATAATTACTCTCTATAAATATATAATCATATTTAATCCCGTTATTATGCAATATATCTAAATTATTAGTATCTGTTGCATATATGATTCGAAAGCCATTAACATTCCAAATATACCCATAACACAGTACATCATGTACACATTCAAAGGGAAAGAATGTATAATCTTTTGTATTAACATCATAGCCAGCGTTAGCTATAACATCTACGTCTATTTCTTGAGCTACTTCATAATTGCCTATAATTTTAATGTTTGGAAATAATTTTCTTATTTGCTTTACACAAGATTTATTTAAATGGTCACTGTGGATATGAGTGATTAATAGATAATTGATATTATATAAGCATTCTTTTATCTTTTTAAAAGGTACCCCACAATCAATCATTACATTTTCAATAATCACACAGTTCCCTTTGGATCCGCTAGATATTATTGTGTAGTTAATCACTTGATTTGATTCTCTCATTTAATAAAGTATTAAAAGAAGCCAATGCGTCACTAAACATAAAATCTAAAGATGTGCCACATTCTTCACCTTCTATCTTCTTAAATAATTCAAATAAATCCTCTTGATAAGCTGATGCACTATTCCCATTCAAATCGTTTAACCAAAACAAGCAATAATGCATAACTTTTTTAATATCAGCATTAGGAGTTTCGTGCTTGTCATAAATTCTAATAGGATATTTCAAAACGTTAAACCAGCACCCATATTGAAACCTATCTCCCATTACAGATTGCACCCAGTCAATACTTTCTTGCTTATTTCCTTTGGCATCTGTTTTAATATAATGGTTATTCTCCGTTTTCTTCACGTTTTAATTCCTCCCAATAATCAATCTCTTCTTGTATACTTGATATCACTTCATTTATTGATTTACGTATGTTTTTAGAAAAGTTAAAATCGTTCATAGTAGTATATAACCCCTCTATTGTTGATTTTCCATTTCTTATAGCTGTAGTTAGATTTCCCATTAACCACTCACCTCTACCTTATTAAATTCAGTCAAATCGCTATCCGTTTCATATACAACAAACGCTACACATTCATCGACAAACTGTATGCTTTTTATCTTTTTATTTTGTCTTTCTAAATCAACCAATAAATCATTAACAGCTATTTCTAAATGATATACGGCTTGTACTTTTCTTACTCGTATAGATCTCAATTTTACAATTCCTCCTTTTTATGCTATAATTTAATTAGATTTTTTATTTAAGTGACTGATTTATTCAGTTGCTTTTTTTCTTTTTGATGAATTTTTTTTTACTAAAATCCAAATAACCCCTCTTTCCTTTATTGATACAACTCCTAACATATATAACATCCATATTCCATTTCACGCTTATTATTTTAAAAACTTCATCTGTATAGCCGTGTAAAATTGATATTATAAATAAGAATATATGTATTGGCAAAGGACCTTCTGGATTACGTCTTAATTTAAGGTCAAATATTCGTTTCTTGACATCGTCTTTAGACTTGTTCAACTTTTTAGCTATTTCAGTTGCTGTATAAAACTCCCATGTTTTATACAGATATAAATCTTCTTCAATTGTCCACCTATTTTCCATTACTTAAACAACCTCCCATATCTATTATCGAATAATGCTGCTATAAACAAAGTTGGTATTGCAGCTATTGAAACGATATTTTTCCATTCTATGTTAGTCCACAATATTGCACATACAGTAATCGTTAAAATTGTTATGTATATATTGTTAAGATAAATTCTTTTTAGTTTTCTCATTATTTTATCCTCCTTTTACATATTTTTCAGTTTCGCGAGAAACTATATAATTTTCCCATTTTTCACAATTAAAATATATCTTACGTATTGATTTGACTTTTATATACTCAGCGTAGTTGCTAAGTTGTTTAACTTCGGGCAAATATTTGTAAAACGTAGGTATTGATATACCAATTATCCTGATAAGCTCATCTTTTTTTACCCAAACACTGCTCATTGTTCTCACCTCCTTTTTAATACTTCTTTGTACGCATCATAGCTCGCTTGTCTAGTTGTTAAATAATTAATAATATTGTTTAGATTTCGCATATTGTTTCCTTTCTTTATGTTATAATTACCTCATCTGCAGGTAAAACTTTAGTTAATCATAAGAAAACATCTCATTAAATGTAGAAATATTTTCTTTGATAACCTGGTGCATTACTAAAGATATACGATGTACGGTATCTTCATCTTGTTCTGTATATCCTGCACCATGGAATATAGCATGTGTTAATTCATGGATTAGCACTTGCTTTTTCTTTTCTGTGGATAGTGAACTCCTTATGTATATTTTTTGTTGTTCATAATCGCAATATCCCCACAAGTTCCTTTCATCATCAGGCGTTTTAAAATATTCTTGTTCTATCACTTCATATTCAAGACCTGATATTTTAATTTTCTTTGACATTTGTTCTCCTTTAATTTTATTTAGTTTAACCTTTAAATATATTCAAATCTATATCTAAAATATTTGCTATCTTAACTGCATTTCTTAAAGTAACAGTTTTTACTATTCCTTTTTCAATCTTATCTAAGGTTTGATAATTAACACCGCTCTCTTTAGCTAACCTATATCTACTAATACCTAGGAATTCTCTTTTATTTCTAACAACATCTTTAAATTCGTTCATACTGATAATTGACCTCATTTCTCTTAAATTGTTTAATAGTTTATTTTGTTAATTCACTCTTGTATTTCATTGATTACCGCACCTTTCATTGATATAATTTATTTACAAACACAATTACTATGAAAGGAAGTGTAAATTACTATGAAACTAAATTTTGATTTAATCAGAGAGTTACTACTAGAATGCGAATCTAAAAGTAACGATAGTAAACTTTCTCAAAGTGAAATAGACGTGTTCATAAGAAATAATGACTATTCACTAGAAGAAGTTGCGTATCATATACAAAGGTTATTAGAAGCAGGATTTGTAAAAGGTAAAGTAGAAATCCTTAATGGGCTAATTGTAATTTATCGTATATCTTGTATCACATGGGATGGACATCACTTCTTAGATACCATACGTTCTGAGAAAGTTTGGGATACTGCCAAAAAAGTTAGCAAAGAACTCGGTATAAGATCTCTTTCGGCATTTTTCCAAATAGCTACCACAACTGCTTCTCAAATGATAACTAATTATCTATAAATCCTTAAGAGGTTTTGAACAGTCATAACACAACTCTTGAATTTTTTTTAGTAAACTAGAAATATCCTCAAGAGTTGTTTCTTTATCTTGAAAGACAATTTCAACGTTAAGAGTATGTTTTGTCTCATTTATAACCTGTCCTCTGACGTCTTCTTCGATTAACTCTTTTTGTAAAATTTCATATCCTTTAACAGATATACTAGGAAAGGTAAAATTAGTTTTTTTCTCTATTAAATCTCCGTATGCAGCTTTTCTGTGATAACTTATCATTTCTCTTCCTCCTTAATTTAAAATTGTTAATTGCTCTTTTCTATATAACACTTTTAAATATATTCAAGTCTATATCTAAGACTTTAGCTATTTTTACTGCATTCTCTAATTTCAACGTATTGTCTATATTACTCTCAATTTTAAACAACATCTGTTGACTTAGCCCTGTAAGTTTGTGTAACTTATACCTAGTCATCCCTAATTCTTTTCTTCTTTTCAACATCAATTCATTAAATTTTTTCATATATAATTTGACCTTTCTTTACATTTTTGATAAACTCTAGTTGAGTATAACTTGGAAATATTTTTTGTTCTTTAGTCATTTTTTCGGTTATATAAATCTAATAGAAAGGAGATATAAAATATGAATGTTAAAGCTATTACACTAGATTATTCTATAGAAAGCTCACCCGTTGATGGTGACCTAGATATAAAATTCAAAAATACCTATACCGAGTTTAAAGGCAGTAACATAGTTATTGAACAAACTGCTGACGTTATTAAATCTTTAATGATTTATGATAATGGGCTAATAGTGTATTCAGAAATCTATGCTAGCCGAGCTCTAATTAAAACTAATAAAAAGATAATAAATGAAAATGGGCAACTTTTTATTGAAAATTAATTAAAACTCATTGAAATCATGTTATCAGTTATCTTTATTGATGATGACTTAATAGGCTTTTGCTTAAATGCGAAGTCTATTATTTTTTTTAATCCATATAATGCTAAAGCATTTATAACTAATCTACTCATTTTTCTTCCTCCTTAATTTAGTTTGTTGTTTATACTATTCATATTGTTTACATCCTAGTTTCAATATAAAATATTATTGAAAGGAGGTGTAAGCAATGTCTAAAGAACTTATAAAACCTGGTACAGATAATAAATCTGCTGGTTTATACAAAGAAGTAGGCCCAAGAGGAGGGAACGTCAATAATGCAAGAACTGTTCGCATAGATCAAGGCGACCGCCTACCACCTACTCAAAAACCAGGAAATAGATGGATTAAGAAGTAATATCTTTTCTAATCTTTGAAAAGCAGAAACATTTATTTCCTAAATTTAATTGAATCCAAGATTCTATATACCTTTTATCATTTTCTTGATATTCAGTTAAATAGTGCTTTGTATTTAGTGCTACTTTTAATCCTAGTCCTACGCTAGATAAAAGTAGTGCTATTTTTATTTTTCGTGGCATTCTTTTTCTCCTTCCTCCTTAATTTAATTTGTTGATTAGTCGCAATTGTCAAGGTACTCTTTCAACGCTTGATTAACTATTTGATTTTTTACCATTGAATTTCACTTCTTAATTAAAATATTTATGATATAATGTAGTTAAATATATATTAAGGAGTAAAATTTATGGATTTTTACACTGTATTAACTAGTATTTTTTCGTCTATTATAGCTTCTACATTTTCTTATTTTGCAGCAATACATAAAAACAAATCTTCTATTACAGCTCTTCAACTATCTCAAACAAATGAGATAGAAAAATTAAAGCTTATGTACGAAAAGGAAATAGAAAAATTAAAATTAATCCATGAAAAAGAATTAGAAAATAAATTTAAAAATTAATTCTGCTCTTCTTTTGAAGAGTTTTTTTTGTTTATTAAATTAGTTATTCCTAAAATAGTATCTAATACCCCTCTCATATATCCTCTAGTATAATCAGATTGAAGTAACTTTAAGTGTTCAGCAGTAAAACCTGAATCTTTTATTACTTTTTTTATTTTCTTCTTTCTTTGTCTTTTATTCACTTTTAAATCTCCTTTATTTTAGTTTTTATTTTGTTGAATTTTCATATTGTTTACATCCTAGTTTCAATATAAAATATTATTGAAAGGAGGTGTAATATCATGAGTGAATTAACAAATATTATAGTTTCAACTTTGGGTAGCGCAGCTTTAACTACAATATCGAAAGGACCTACAGAAACATTAAGTCAATGGTGGTACTATAACTTTGGGTACAAATCAGACATAAAATACTTACAAAAGAAGAAAGAAGTTGAGACTTTATATAAGAAAAATATTGTTGATGAAGTTTTAAAAATTCCTGATGAAAATATTCAAGAACCAAGAATGAATATTTTAGGTCCGGCTTTAGAAGCATCTAAATATTATATTGATGATGAAGAATTGCGTTTATTATTTTCTAAACTAGTAGCCTCATCAATGGATAATTCTAAAAACAATATAAGCCAACCTGCATTTGTTGAAATTATAAAACAAATGACTCCGTTAGATGCTCAAAATTTAATTTCTTTATATAAAAGAAATTCTAAAAACGCGATGGTAACATCTATACATTTAATTGATAAAGATACTAATAATTATTCAATAATTTTTGAACATTTCTATTTATACAACAATAACTCAACAAACTATTATCAAATTGCTACTTCTCTTGTTAATCTTAAAAGATTAGGGCTTATTAATATTGATTATTCTATACATCTTTCAGATAAAGAAAGATATAATATTTTTGAAAAAAACTTATTTTATTTAGAAATTAAAAATTCCATTAATAAAACGGAAAATCAAGAAGTTATTTTACAAAAAGGATTAATAACAATAACTAATTTTGGTCTTGATTTTTGTGAAATTTGTCTATAATTTTTTTTATAAATTCTTTTTCCTGATTAAACATTCTATCTATTAATTGTTTTGTTTTATATATGTGATAACTCATCATAATATAAGATATTAAAAAAGAAATTATTAATGGTATTATAAAAACAAGTATCATTTATTCTTTTTACCTTTCTTTTATAAATTACTAACACTCATAGAAATCATATCTGATGTTTGTTTTATTTCACTTTTAGCAATAGATTTTTGTTTTTTAATAAAGCCTATTGCTTTTTTAGTTACTAAAACTAATATACATATTTTTAATAATTTGTTCATTTTTCCCCTCCTTCCTCCTTAAACCAATCTTTGTTGATTAATCGCAATTGTCAAGGTATTCTTTCAAATCATCCATAGAAAACTCTAAAATATTACTTATTAAACATAATTTTTCAAATGATAACTTCCTAGAACCCCTTTTAAAATCGTATAGTATATTTTTATGTATACCCGTTGTTTTTGATAAGTTGTAATAAGTCATATTTTTCTTATCTAAATGCTTATCTATAAAATCTTTCATCCTAACTCCTTTCAATATTGATATGTACACGTTTTTGTTGTATAATTATTTCAGACAATCTTCTGATTGTTATAAAAAGGTAAAGGAGTTGGTCCCTTTGACCAAGTTTTTACTTAAAGCGTAATCTTGTGTAACGTATTCAGTTAACTTTATATTTAGCAGAGTATAGGTCGCTCCTAGAAATACTAATATAAGTATTGGTACCAAGAAAACATTACTAAGTAGCGCGCTGCTGCACTTGCTATAGCTACTTATATCCGTGGAAAGATAACAGGACAAAAGTGTCGAATAAGGGGTGTCGTGTTCCAGACATTCCTTATTTCGTTTTTTTTATTATCAAATTTAATTTGATTTAGTTTGTTGATTAGTCGCAACAGATGATTATTGCGAGTGTTGTTTTTTTTGTCCCAAATAAATCCTATCTTTAGAAATTTTATATAAATCACTCATCGCATTGAGTAAGTTTAAAGGTATCTTACTACTGTCTTTTTCGTATTTCGAAATCGTTTGATGATGCACATTTAATTTCTCTCCTGCTTCTTTCATAGTTAATCCCGCATTTACTCGTGCCGCTTCTAAAGTTATTTGTTCCATACTCTCTCCTTTCTAGTACTATTTTTTTCGTACTTATATTTTAAAGAAAAAGTGAGCTATACTCACAATTTCTAATAGCGGACTAAGACCTATTCGTCTTTATTAATAAAGTAAAAAGATATTAAACATATTACGAAACACAATAATATATATTTCATTTTTCTATATAATATGATATACTTTAGATTGTAAGGGGGCTTTGCCCCTTACATATTCATTTGTGTTTTAGAGTCTTCTTTCGAGAAGGCTTTTTCTTTTTGTTCTTAGCAATCATTATATTTGCTATTCCTGTTAAAAGAACTCCTATACTCGCTATCAACTCTATTACTTCTTTTAAAGTAATCATATCTTTTTCCTTTCTTAAAACTCAGGTCTTAATCAACCTTGTAATAATATTATACGAAAATAATCGTACTTTGTCAATACTATTTTATTAAAAATTATATTTTTTTTCGTACTTTTTTTGCGAAAACTATTGCTAAATTCGAAAAAAATCGTTATAATATAGAAAAGAGTTATCAAACGCTTTAAAGAAAGGAATGTGATTATGGCAAAATATAGCCCTCAAGAAATAGAAAATAGGAAATATTTCGCAGAAAGGCTTAATTACTTATCTCAAACGAATAACAAAAAACAGATTGATTTGCACAGAGATTTAGGCATTCCAAAAAGTACGCTTACTGGATATTTTAAAGGAAGGTCATTACCTAATCCGGGAAATCTTCAAAAAATCGCAGATTATTTTAATGTTTTAAAATCTGAATTAGATTTAAGATTTGCGGAAGAAAAATTCGATTTAATAGAAAAAAACAATTCTACTACTCCCAAACGAAAAGGTGTCAAAATACCTGTACTAGGAGAAGTAGCCGCTGGAGTACCTATAGAAGCCATTGAAGATATAATAGACTACGAAGAAATTACAGAAGAAATGGCAAGCCGCGGAGATTTCTTCGGTCTTAAAATCAAAGGTGATAGTATGGAGCCAGCAATAATGAATGGGGATGTTGTAATAGTAAGGCAACAACCTGACGCTGAAAGCGGAGATACAGTTATAGTAGTAGTCAATGGTGATAGTGCAACTTGTAAAAAAATCAAAAAGCACGCTAATGGCCTAATGCTAATACCTATAAATCCTAATTATGAAACAACATTTTATAGTAATGAAGAAATAACAACTATTCCCATTGTTATCATAGGAAAAGTAGTTGAATTAAGGAGACAATTTTAAATTATACAAAGGAGCTAAATTATGAAACATGGATTATAAAAAAGAAGAAAACAGAAAAGAATTTCTAGAATTTAAAGATAAAATATTAACAAAATTAAACTCCTTATTAACTCATGAACTACCTCATAAAAAATCTGCAATACTTACCTATTGGTTGAAAGACTATATTAATTTTTTAAATAGAGAAAAGAATTTCAAGCCTCATTTTTTACCTGTTTATAAATTTGGTCAAGTAGTAGAAGTTAATTTAGGTTATAATTTAGGAGCTGAGTTTGGAGGGCTACACTATGCCGTAGTCGTAAGTAGTAATGATAACAAATCAAATCCAAACTTAATAATTATTCCTATGAGTTCAAAGCAGTCTGAAAAAGTATATCATCAAAATTTAGATATTGGTAAATCTTTTTATGATGAATTTGAAAGAAAAATAGCAAAGCTTTCTAATAAAGCCGCTGAAGAGGTTATAAGTTTACAAAATGAAATGGATAATAACTGCAAAACCACACAGGATATCCTAAGGATGAGCAAAAAAGAAAAAGAATCTTTTAAACAATACCTTACAGAAATGAAATGTAAGATGGACAAAGCTGAGTCTATAGTAGAATATTGTAAACGTTGTATTATTAAAATAGATAAAATGAAAACTGGAAGTATTATTTTAACAAATCAAATTACTACTATAAGTAAAATGAGAGTGACTAATCCTATTAAGATTGACGATACTCTATATGATATCATACTTTCTGATAACATAATGGAACACTTAAAGAGAAAATTATCTAAAACAATATTTTAATTTATTGACTTCAATCAAATATATGTGTATAATATAAACATACGGCAATTGAGTTTGTCACTACAATTTAGATAGAGCAATTAAGTTTGCTATTACATTAAGGAGCCTATGTTTATAACATGAGCTCCTTTTTTTGCATTAAAAGAAATAAACCATATACCTACTATCGCAATTAACTATAACTTAGATTACAAGATTTGCGAAGAAAGGATGAGGTATTTAAGATAGCACTAGCTATCTATTATGTTCAAAAGAACTCCAAAATAAATATGATATTGAAAGGAGATTTTATTATGAAAAAATCTAAAATTTTATTAACTACTTTAATAAGCACAGGTGTTTTATTGGCAGCACCAGCAAGCACAAATGCTGAAGGACCGCATTTTAAAAATTGTTCTGAAGCTTGGGCAGCAGGATATGCAAATATCAAAGAGGGAGAACCTGGTTACGCTCCACACCTTGACGGAAGAAAACATAAGGACGGTGTAGCTTGTGAACTTAAATATTCTAATGGTAAATACAAGCCAAAAACTAAAGACGGATTACCTTTAAACAAGGTCACTAACAGAACGGAAGATAGTACGTCTAATAACAAGGCAGAAGACAACAATTCTAACAATGATATTGTAGATAACGAAACAGACTACGTTGTTAAACAAGGAGACATTGTAGGTATTACATTAAATAAGTATGGCGAGAATTTAAATTTCTCTATATCTGATGAGAACGTAGCAAAAATAAATAAAGTTACTGATAATGCCTTAAAGTTTTTATACAGTGATAATGCATATAAAATAGATGTAGAAGGGTTAGATAATGGAACAGTTACTTTAAATATATTTGATGCAAAAGGCGACAAAATAGCTGAAAAAACTATAAAAGTTGTTTCTAGTATTGACAGACCATCTTCAAATGCAGATTACACTATTCGTGTCGGAGAGAAATTAGAAGTAGCTACACATAATATTAATGAAATTATAAATGTTTACTCTGAAAATACTAATATAGTTGATACTGATACATATCCTTTTGTAAGTATTGGTAGTCCCGAAGGAACTTTCAGAGGTTTTAAAACCGAGATAATAGGGAAAAAAGAAGGTGTTGTCTATGTGTATATATTGGATAAATTTTACAGAGTAGAAGTCCTACCAGCTGTTAATAGCAACAATGATAACATAAGCATTGATTATCCTACAAACACAAATGGTACCATTGATATGCCTTCACTTGATCCTATATCTCCAGCTACTCCTAACAAAACTAGTGAAAATCATAAAAAGTTAGTTAGCAAGGCAACTAAAACAAATAATAAAAAAGTAGATACTAAAAAAACGTCTACTAAAGTATTACCAAAAACAAGTGCAGTTAAATAATTAATAGGTAGTATAATTTGGGAGTCAGGCGACCCTGGGTTGCCAAGAAAGAACTCAAGTTATAATTAGCTTGGGTTCTTTTTGTTATAAAAATTACTAACACTAGAGCATACAACCCCTTGCTACAACTGAATTCTAGCATTTGCAACCGACTGTAATTACATACGGTTAAAACAACAAAAACCACTACACTCCTGTTTGGCGACATAGTGTAATGGTTTCTTGAAAAATTTTCTAATGAAATTATAACATAAATAAACTCTTAATAAAAGGAGATTGAATATGGATTATAAAAAAGAATTTTTTAAATTTCAAAATAATGAAATTGTGAAAAATAAAATAGGTGAAGTAATAGAAATAATAGATGAAAAAAGAATAATCATATCTATTGGTGAAGATGACGGATTGAAAAAAGGTGATAAAATTTTAATTTATGTTCTAGGACCAGAAATTATAAAAGATGACATATCTTATGGCACCCTAGATAAAAATAAAGAAACTGTAGAAGTAGTTGAAACATATCCAAAAATGTCCATATGCTCAAAAATAACAGTAAAAATTGAAAAACCGAGTAGTAATTTATCCATTTTAACTGAAACATTAAGAGAGCAATTAATTAATAACAATTTAATTGATATAGAGCACAGAGTTGTTGAAGATTTAGATATTGAAGAAAATTATTTTTCAGACGAATTAGCTGAGTTCTTAGATACATATGACAAAACAATAAACATAGGAGATAAGGCAAGGGTTACTATTGACAAAGATAACCACTTATAGTATAATTGGAATATAAGTGAACGGACGCTGCATTAGGTGTCTAGAGAATAACCTTTACAACTTTATTGTTTGTAGAGGTTTTTTTCTTTCCTTTGCAAAATGAATATGACAATAAATTTAGATAAACCTTTTTATAATTATGAACAACAAATTCAAAGATTAAAATATAAGAACATTCAAATAGAGAATAAAGATAAAGCTTATGAAATACTATCGTGCGTATCATATTTTACATTAATCAACAGTTATAAAAATTCACATCTTTATAAAGATAATAAATTTGTTACTGGTGTATCTTTAGAAATATTAAAAGATTTATACTATTTTGATTTAGAATTACAAGGAATATTATTTAAATACTTAACTATAATAGAGGCTTCTTTAAAAACAAAATTATCTTATGAAATTTCTAAAAAATTTGGAGTATACACCCCAATAGAAAATCGTAATGAAAGTATTGATTTAACTACTAGTTACTTAAATAGAAAATTATACTCTAGTACAAATTCTAATAGAAATAAAATACTTGGAAAATTAAGAAAGCATATACAATCTAGTTATGAAAATCCATTAAAATTATATAAGTATGGAGATAAAGAAAAAGGCATATCTGCAAAAAATCATATTCCACCTTGGGTATTGGTTAAGAATATATATTTTAAGGACGCTATAGATTGGTATAGTATATTGCCTGCGAATGGTGAAGACCTGAAATTAAATATTATCAAACAATTTTATAATAAAAATTATTTTAATAATGAAGATTTAAAAAACTTCTTTATATCTTCACTTAAAATACTAAATCAATATAGAAATGCAATTGCACACAACAATAAATCTATAAATATTAAATTAACTCGTGAATTGGATATAAGATTAGTAGAAAAATTTACAAATGACAAATATGTATTTAATAGCTCTGATATTAAACATATGAAAGAAAGCATTTTTCCAATATTATTCATAATAATAACTTTACTACCTATAGAATATTTACGTGCCAAAATGATTGTAGAATTAGAACAAATATTCAAAAAATTAAAAAAACAGTCTAATGACTTGTATAACATAACTCTTTTAGTTGCTAACTTACAACCTGATTTTTTAGACAAATTAGCTAAATTAGTAATAAATATACACCGTGATAAGGTAAATAAATAATAAAAACTCCCCCACTTCGCCAAAAGTGAGAGAGTATGCCAGTAAGTCCACTTTGAGAGTTTTATCCTCGTCAAAATAAAACTAATTATCTCAAAGTTACTTAAAATACAGCGTATAGAATAATACACTTGAACAACTAATATTATACTATACGTTTCTTAATAATGCAAATTTTGAAAGGATCGTATTTTTTATGCACAAAATAAAACTAGAAAACGGCAAATTTAAATTCGTTGAAAGCTACACAGGTCTTGATGGCAAGCGTCATAGAGTTTCTGTCACTAAAAATAACCAAACTCGTGCGACTGAAAAACAAGCTTATCAGGAATTACAAGAAAAAATAAATAAAAAACTAAACAAAGATGTTGGATATAAGAATGTAGGATATTATATTGATGAATTTTTAAAACATAAAAGAAGTTATGTGGCTGATAATACTTATAAACAGTACAAACAAGGCTTAGCCTTATTAGATAGAAATATAATAATAATTCAATTGAATAAAAGCTTTCTAGAAAGCTATATCAATGATTTAAGGAGTAAGTATGCCCCTAATACTTTGAATATTTATAAAACCATATTAAATATATTTTTTAAATATGTAAAAAAATATTACCATAAAGATTTTGACCTAAATATAGAATTTAAATTGACTAAAGAAGACAAAGCAAAAGAAATAAACAAAGTGAAATTTATTGAAACGAATAAAATAAAAGAGATTTTATCAAAAATAAAACAACCTATTGTACGCGATTTTGTAACAGTTCAACTATTAACAGGATTGCGGGCTGGAGAGTTGTTGGCTTTGCAAAAAGAGGACATTAATTTTGAAAATAATATATTAAATATCACAAAAACAAGGCATAAGAATGGGAATGTGGCATCTCCAAAAACTTTAACAAGTATCAGAAAAATAGAAGTTAGCCAAGCTGTTATTGATATATTATATAATAATTTAACAGATGAAAGATATATTTTCGATGTTAGTCTAGGAAACGTAAATTCTTATTTGAGACCTTTCAAATTATCAACACATATATTCAGGCACACCCACGTTGCGCTACTAGTTGAACAAGGCATACCAATTAAAGTAATAAGTGAGAGAATGGGCCATTCAGATATATCAACTACACTGAATATATACACTCACGTGACTCAAAATATGAAAGTTGATTTAGTTAAAAAACTAGAAAATCTAGGCACTTTTTAGGCACTTTAATTTTAAAAATAACTATTAAATTTGATATATCAATCATTATAGAATTATTACAAGTAATACTATCCGTTATATCTTCTGTAAATACACGTCTTACAAATTCTATACTAGCTAGAATATCTATTGCTTTAACTTGACCTATACCTTTATGTTTAACTAATTCATTATAAGTAACATTTTTTAAATTATTAATACCTCCAATATCTTCCAAAATATTATCAGCTAACTCTATTACATTAATATTTTTAGTTCCTGTTCTTAACATAATAGCCAATAATTCCTTATTACTAAGATTACCTGCTCCGTATTTTCTTAGTTTCTCTCTAGGTCTATCTTCATTCTTAATACTTCTAATATTCCTTCCTACAACCATAAAATAATCTCCCTTTGCAAAATTACTGTAATATATGCCAAACATATATACGGCGCTAATGCAACTTTATACTTCTTACTTTCTTTTTTTACTATTATCAAATAAAGAGCAAAAAATCCTGCATAAATAAATGTATATGCAAATAAATATACTCCCTCTATTAATGATAAAATTAGTGATAAGCTAGAAAATAGTTTTATATCGCCATATCCTATTCCTTCTTTCGTTATTAAATAAACTATATTATAAAATAATGTTAATATAAAAAATATAATGATTTGTTGCATATTAAAATCACATAAAAACTTGACTATTATTAATATGAATAAAATTAATTGTAACTTTACATTTATTTCATAAGTATTAATGTCTTCTATAGCTATAAAAATTAAAATCAAAACTAGCCAATAATCTATGTAATTTATAAAAAAAAGATAATTATATGAAAAGATATAAACGAGAGCCATTATAATAGAGGATAATTCATATAAAAAAATGGAATGAGGTATTTGTTGCTTACAATATCTGCACTTACCTCGTAAAAATAAATAACTAAAAAATGGAATTAAATCAAAAAATGATAAGTCGTGATTACAGTTAGAACATCTACTCCGTCTAACAAAAAAATTCTTATTAATTTTACTATCACCCAAACATTTTATAAAACTAGCTAATAGCAAGAAAAGTAAAGAGTTAAAATAAATCATATTAACACCTACCTTTACTAGATAATATGTTAATTATATTGTATTACATATAAATTATGTTCGTCAAATAAAAATAGAATTAAAATATAGAATATTTTAAACTTTTGTTCAACTTGTTCACAAATATTCTTTATTTCAATTCTTAAAAAATTAATAATTATTATTCTAATATTTAACTAATGGCTCTTCGTTTTGCTTGCAATATTAGTTTTAACCCTACAAAGAAGTAAATTATACAACTTATAAACAAAATTCCGATAGTAAATATTAATATTGCAATAGAATAAACTAATAGTACAAAACCAAATAAGTATAAGCTTTTGAATTTAAACTGTAGAAATACTAAAATTAATAATAGTAATATAAAAACAGCCACGTATAAATAAGATAATTTCCCCATAATCTCAAATATATAGTTCAAATCTTTCGTTGAAATATTAGCACTATCCATAGTTAATCTAGTTTGTTCTCTAATTTGATCAACTAACTTAACCCTAAGATAGTCTGTACTAGCATATTCTCGAAAACTTTGAATCCAAATTATAGAAAAAATAATATACAAAAAATATACTATGTTAGCTACAAATAATAAAAATTTTTCTAATTTTGTTAAATTCATAATTATATATTCTCTTCATTCATACAATTTTTACAAGTGCCATATATAGCAATAGTATCATCTTGAACTTCAAAATTATATTCATTATTAACATACTGTATTAACTTATTAAAAATAACATTAGAAATCGTCGTAATATTATGGCACTTGGTACAAATTAAATGATGATGTGTACCGTTATCTAATTTTTGACGTAGATGATATTTTGATATACCATTTCCAAAAGTTATTTTTTCCAAAATTTTCAAATCGTAAAATATATCTAACGTTCTATAAACTGTAGCTAAGCCTATTTCTGGATTAATACCTTTTAATATAAAATATAATTCTTCTGCGCTAAGATGCTCTGATTCATTCTCTACTAATATTTTAACGATAGTTTCTCTTTGCGGGGTAAGTTTATAAGAAGATTGTTGAATAGTAGATATTATATTATCATAAATAGACATATTTAACTAACTCCTTCTCCTTAACCATTCTAAAGCTATTATAGTTTTACTATCAGTTAGTATATTTTTATCTAACATATCATATACTTCGTCTAAAGAATATCTCTTGACGTTCAAAAATTCATCTTCATCTAGTTTCAAATTTCCAAGAATATTACTATCAATATTATCTACAAAATATATAGATATCAATTCTGAGCTATATCCTACTGCAACGTGTGTGTCATAAATTTTAGAAAAATGTTCTTTTGACACTTGATATCCTGTTTCTTCTTTTAATTCTCTAACCGCACAGTCTAATGGATTTTCTCCTAAATCTAATTTCCCTGCTGGAATTTCCAAAGTAACTCTCTCAGCTGCTTTTCTATACTGTTCAACTAACAAAACTTCTTTTTTAGAAGTTAATGCCAAAATAGCGACAGCTCCATTATGCTTTAAAATTTCTCTTTTAGACATTGTCCCATCAGGAAGTTCTACATCATGGACTTCTACATTCAAAATTCTTCCCTTATAAACTATATCTTTTTTTATAGTTTTTTCTTCTAAACTCATATACATACCTCCATACTATATATTATACTCATCTAAGTCATTTACTACAAAAACATTATTAGGTAGATTATTACTTAAATTATCTATGGTAGCTTTATCATAACGAGAGCTAATATGTGTTAAATATATTTTATCAAAATTCTTTAATTTTACAAAATTATAAATATCTAATATATTTATATGTTTATACTTTTGTGCAAGTTCATACTCTTCTTCTTTTAGATATGTACATTCAGATATTATTACATCAGCATCACTTACAAAATCTAATATTTTTTCAAAATAACTCGTATCAGGTATTATGGCAATACATTTTCCCCTTTTATTATCTCCTAAAAAATCCTTAGATACATACTCTACACCATTATAAATAAAAGTTTCTTGATTCTTAACTTCTCTATAAAATGGTCCGGGTTCTATTCCTATTTCTCGTAATTTATCAACTAATAAAGTACCTTTTTGATTTTTAAAATATACTTTAAAACCAAAACATTGTATAGTATGATTCAAAGAAATGATATCTACTTTAACAACACTATTTTCATAAATTGTTGTTGTATCATTATATTCAACATAGTAAATAGGATAGTTTAACTTAGTATTAGTAATTTTCATATTAAATTCTACAAATTTTTCTATCCCTTTTGGTCCGTAAATAGTAAGTGGCAATTCCTCTTTATTTAGAAGAAAACTACGTGAAGATAAAAATCCAATCAGCCCTAAAATATGATCACCATGAAAATGACTTATAAATATCCGATTTATTTTAGATGGTTTTATATTAGTATGCATAATTTTATGTTGGCTTCCTTCACCACAATCAAACATCCAACATTCTTTTAATTCTTGCATAAAATTAAAAACTATACTCTGTGTATTTCTATATTTCGACGGTATTCCTGCTCCCGTACCTAAGAAATGTACTTTCATAAATTATTACAACCTTATAGTTTTACTACAATTACTTGAGCATCTTGTAAACAAGTAATAACGTGCATATTATTTTTTTCTATTTCCAACATTTCAAACTCATTAAGCATTTCAACAGTATCTTCAGTAGCTACAGTAATTTTCCCTGAGATATTAAATATTATGATATTCTTATCATTGCTATAATTATCTGTTTGATTACCACTTTTCAAGTTCATATGAACTACTTGATAATTATCATTTTCAGAAACTATGCCACCTAATAAAATATTTTTATCCAATGTCGTTTTTTTCATTCTTATCGTCCCTTTCTAATATATAATCCGTCTTGCTCTATAGTTATTTTTTTATTTTTGAATAGACGTCCTACAGCTTTCTTAAAGCTTCCTTTACTCATACCAAAAATCGCTCTAATTTCCTCTGGTGATGATTTATCTGTAAAATCACAATACCCGTTATTGTTATTAATATAATCTAGAATAGTTTGACTATCCTCATCAATTCTCTCATGCGCTCTAGGAAGAAAAGAACCATTTAATTCTCCATTATCTTTTACCCCTATTATACGAACAGACACTAATTCTCCTAATCTAGGCTCTTTTATCCTTTCTGACTCGTGAACAAATATCTTATATCCATCTTTTGATAATAAAAACGTTCCTACCTTCATAAGTCTGTAGGGATAAGCCTCTATTTCTTTATTGAATAATTCCTTACTAGCTTGCGAATACAAACTTTGAACAATCGTTTCACTAGCTAACCTAGCATAAAGTTGACCTTCATAATCTCTACGTAAAGTTATAAATAACTCATCTCCCTCTTTTGGCCAAACTGAACGTAGCTTGGGTAAATCTTCTGCTACCAATAAAATTTCTCTTGAAAATCCTATATCAAGACCGACTCCCTCATTACTTACTTTTACAACTTTACTAAATCCATAATCTCCGTACAAAACATCAGGTATATTAGGTGTTGCAAATAACTTCCCACTTCTTGAAGGATAAATAAACATAGAATATTCTTCTCCAATTTGATAGTCATCTATATTATTTACGTCAGACTCATTACAATTAACCTCTGTTCCATCTTCTGTTTCAAAGATTAATGATGAACTACGCTTTTCTATCAATATCAAAAAATGTATTTCTCCAGTTATAAATTTATCTTCTTTTCTCATATATTCTCTCTTTCTTTCTAAAATAAAAAGGTTGATTAAAAAATATCAACCTTTCATATATTACAAGCATTCTCATGCTTAAACTAAATACAATTACTTAATTACTTTATTTTTAATTTCTTTTAGCTGATTTATCCTAACTTCCTTAGGCAAAAATCTTCTTATTTCATCCTCGTTATATCCTACTTGTAACCTTTTATTATCTACTATAATAGGTCTTCTTAGCATACCCGGGTTGTCTTGAATTACCTTGTATAATTCTTGTAATGACATTGTATCAATATCTATATTTAACTTTTGAAACGTTTTCGATCTAAACGATATTATATCTTCTGTACCATACTCTGTTATAGCTAATATATTTTTTATTTCTTCTATCGTCAGTGGTTCAGAGAAAATATTTCTCTCTAAAAATTCTATATTATTTTCCACAAGCCAAGCTCTTGCTTTTCTACAAGAAGTACAACTAGGCGACGTAAATAATGTAACTACCATCGACAATCACACTCCTCTATAAAAATAACTTATATTTTCATACCTACCTATACTATTACATTATACTATAGTGTTACTATTTTTGCAATAAGATTATAAAATATAGTTCAATATTTTTTATTAAATTGGAGCATAAATACCGTTAAAATACATTATTATAACAAAAATATTTTTTATTTATAATGAGTAAATAAAATCATACTTTATTATATACTATATATAATTTAAAATATTTAATCTAACAAAAACAATATTTAGTATTTATATTTTTATAATTGCTAGATATTATTTATAAAAATATTACTTCATGTTTATAATAAATCATTAGTTAATAAGTAACCTTCTTTTATTCTAAACTTAACTGGTCTTTTAGATGTTTGTTCAATAATATCTTTAGATAATACCTCTAATAGTAATGATATATTATATTTTTATCTCTCTAAATATTAATTAATCTATCTTTATCTAATTTAATGGTTACTAAAAAACATTAAATAGAAAAAAATAAGAAACTTTTAAGAAACTCAATTTGTATCCCACCTAAAAAAAGAAAATAAATAACTTTTATCTTTTTATTTTAAAATTTATATAACCTATGCTATAATCAATATATAAGGTGTTGCTGCAAACAACACCTAGTGTAGAACCGTTATAAAGACGGTGGCTCATATTACAGAATTTATCCGTCCTACTCGCTCAAAAGTGGTGACGGATTATTTTTAATTATATTTAATTTAATTTTATTAAATAAAAAACAAGGTTTTTTAACCTTGTTTTTTATTTGTATACCAGTAGTCGGGGTCGAACCGACACGTCCAAAGGACACTGGATTTTGAGTCCAGCGCGTCTGCCAATTCCGCCATACTGGCTAAACATTACTTTAATATAATAACATATCTATTTTAGAAAATCAATAACTATTATTAAAAATATTAGTCTACCATTTTAGAAAATACTTTGTAATTAATAATAATTACTTTTATGATGTACGTTTAGATAATTCCCTACAACTCATAATTAATTTTGAAAAAGTATATTAACTTTCATTTTTGTTTTCTGATACTCAAAATAAACAATTCATATTGTTCTTATTATAAATATGCATACAAATAATAGTTATAAAATATGTGTTGGTAACGATTCTTAGATAATATAATTTTATATGATTTTTGTGATGTTCGTTTTTGATAATAATACTATTTATAAATCGCTTTAATTGTGCTTTTTATAGCTATTTGAACATTGACAAACATTCGAATTTTCCTTATAATTGTTTTTGTCTTTTTATTTTTTTGACAATATTAATTAAGGAGGATTCTAATGAAAGACAGTAAATTTTTCGGAATACTGCAACGTGTCGGTAGATCATTTATGTTACCCGTTGCAGTTCTTCCTGTTGCTGGACTTCTACTTGGTGTTGGTGCTTCGTTTACTAATCAAACAACGATTAAGCAATACGGATTAGAAGGTATTTTAGGTGCAGGAACATTTTTAAACACAATATTAACAGTAATGAGTAACGCAGGTAGTGCAATATTTGGTACTTTACCACTGATTTTTGCAGTTGGTGTTGCTATAGGTATGGCACAAAAGGAAAAAGAAGTTGCAGCATTATCAGCTATGATTGCATTTTTTGTAATGCACACTTCTATCAATGCAATGTTAGTAACTCATAATAAAATATTAGCTGACGGAACAGTAGCAAAAGATGTATTAGAAGGTACTATAACTACTACTGTAGGTATTCAGTCGCTAGAAATGGGTGTTTTCGGTGGTATTATTGTAGGTTTAGGCGTTTCATACTTACACAATAAATTCTACAAAATTCAACTACCTAATGCTTTATCATTCTTTGGTGGTAGTAGATTTATTCCTATTATTTCTACAATAGTTTTTGTTTTTGTAGGTATAATTATGTATTACGTATGGCCAACAATCCAAAGTGGTATTTACGAAGCTGGTAGTTTAGTAACTAAGACTGGGGTATTCGGTACATTTATATTCGGTATTATCAAACGTGCTTTAATTCCGTTTGGACTTCATCACGTATTCTATATGCCATTTTGGCAAACAGGTCTTGGTGGATCATTAGAAGTTGCAGGTAAATTAGTTCAAGGTGGACAAAACATCTTCTTTGCTCAATTAGCAGATCCAAATACAACTCATTTTAGTGCAGATGCTACTAGATACTTCTCAGGAGAATTTATATTTATGATTTTTGGATTACCTGGTGCTGCATTAGCTATGTATCATACAGCAAAAGATAATAAGAAGAAAGTTGCTGGAGGATTATTATTATCAGCAGCATTAACTTCTATGTTGACAGGTATTACTGAGCCAATAGAATTTTCATTCCTATTCGTTGCTCCGATATTATTTGTAGTACAAGTTATATTAGCAGGAGCAGCCTATATGATAGCTCACGTACTTAATATAGCAGTAGGTCTTACGTTCTCTGGAGGTTTCTTAGACTTATTCTTATTCGGAATTTTACAAGGTAATTCTAAAACTAGTTGGTTGTATATTATCCCTGTAGGAATTGCTTACTTCTTCTTATATTACTTCATTTTCAGATTTTTAATTACAAAATTAAATCTAAAAACTCCTGGACGTGAAGACGATAATGACGATGTAAAACTTCATTCAAAACAAGATTATTTAGATAAACAAGGAAATACTAATAATAATAACAAATCTGAAGCTAGCAATCAAATAACATTAGTAGCTGAAGGTTTAGGTGGAATAAACAATATTACAGATGTTGACGCTTGTGCAACAAGACTAAGAACTACTGTAAAAGATCCTGATTTAGTAAATGAAGATATTCTAAAACAATCAGGTTCTCTTGGAGTAGTAAAAGTTGGTAATGGTGTTCAAGTAATTTATGGACCAAAAGTATCTGTAATCAAAACTGAATTAGAAGATTATTGGGAAAATAATAAATAATTTAATAATTAAAATAGTTAGCATTTATAATAAATGTTAACTATTTTTTATTTATATAGTATTGTGATATAATGATAAAAAATACGGAGGTGGTAATATGAATATAGCTTGGATAGGTGTTGGAGTAATGGGAGAAAGTATAATAAATCATTTACTAAACGCTGGGCATAATTTATTTGTTTATAATAGGACTGTTTCAAAATGTGAAAATGTAGTAAATAATGGTGCAATACTACTAAATAATATTAGTGATGCCCCAAAAAATGCAGATATTATTTTTACAATGGTCGGATATCCTAAAGATGTAGAAGAAGTATATTTAGGAGAAAATGGCCTGTTAACTACAACAAAAAGTAATCAAATATTTGTAGATTTAACTACTTCATCGCCTGAATTAGCACAAAAAATAGCAGAAAAATTAGCAGAAATAGGTTCTTTTGGCTTGGATATTCCCGTTACTGGAGGAGATATTGGAGCAAAAAATGGAACATTAACTCTACTAGCAGGAGGAAATAAAGAGATTCTAGACAAAATTAGTCCTATTTTAAATACATTTTCTAGTAGTATTAACTATTTTGGAAAATCTGGAAATGGACAACGTGCTAAATTAGGTAATCAAGTAGCTATTGCTACTACTATGATTTCTCTTGCAGAAAGTTACACATTTGCCAAAAATCAAGGACTTGATGTCGAAAAATTTTTAGAAACTATATCAAAAGGTGCAGCATCTAGTTTCTCTATGTCTGCATATTACCCTAGAATATTAAATAATGATTATAAGCCTGGATTTTTTATACATCATTTTCTAAAAGATATGAAATTAGCTCTTGATGAATGTGAGAAAGCTAACATAAAATTACCAGGATTAAACTTAGCTTATGATATGTATAATAGCTTATCAGAAGATATAAAATATTCTGAAGGAACACAATCTATAATAAAATACTACAAATAAACATATACAAATTATATAGCAGTATTATACTCACATAAGTAAGTGTACTACTGCTATACGATTTATTTTATAAATATCATTTCTTAACAATAATCTTAAAATAAGATTTATAAACTTTATAATGCTATGAGACTATTTTTATTTCGAAAAAATTTAAAAAGCATACCAAATTTTATTGGTATGCTTTTTAATATAACTTTTAAAATCTATTTAATTATTTTTCTGTAAACCGCAATAACGCTAGATAATAATAATGCTAAAATTGCTACTACGTAGCTAGCTACATTATCGCTTACCCCTGTATTTGATAATTTTTTCTTATCAGAAGATGCTTTATTGTTAGTTTTATTAGATAAAGTTTTACTTTCTGGATTAGATTTTTTGTCTTCCATCTTCGGTTTCTCCGGCATTGGCTTAACGTTGTCTTCCATCTTCGGTTTCTCTGGCATTGGTTTTACTTCGTCTTCCATCTTCGGTTTCTCCGGCATTGGCTTAACGTTGTCTTCCACTTTTGGTTTCTCCGGCATTGGTTTTACTTCGTCTTCCATTTTCGGTTTCTCCGGCATTGGCTTAACGTTGTCTTCCATCTTCGGTTTCTCTGGCATTGGTTTTACGTTATCTTCCATCTTCGGTTTCTCTGGCATTGGTTTTACGTTATCTTCAACCTTTGGTTTTTCCGGCATTGGTTTTACGTTATCTTCCATCTTCGGTTTCTCCGGCATTGGTTTTACGTTATCTTCCATCTTCGGTTTCTCCGGCATTGGCTTAACGTTATCTTCTACTTTCGGTTTCTCCGGCATTGGTTTCACGTTATCTTCCATCTTCGGTTTCTCCGGCATTGGTTTTACTTCTGGTTTTTTTGTCCCTATTTCTATAACTTTATTTACTGGATTTTTAGTTACTTCATTAGATATAAGTTCTTTTGATAATATTTCATTCCCTTTTTTGCGAACTTTATATTTTAATGTTCTTTCACCATTAACTCCCTCAGTCTTAACTTGACTTACCCCTACTTCTAATTCTGAATTTTCTACCTCTATAGTTGAATACTCTACCTTACTAATCTCTGTTTCTACACTTTCTACAACTGCTGGAGTTAGTGGTGTTAGAGGTAAAGTTTGTTTCTCATTGTCTTTTATAAATTTCTCAACTTCTTCTCTAATTCTATTTACAATCTTAGGCATAAAAGTTTTATATTCAGTATCTCCTGATAAAGTAGCTCCCTCTAGCTCTTTAGCTATTGGCATCAATTTAGTTGCTAATTCTTTAGCTTTTTCATTATCTTTAGTAGGTAATTTACTTATAAGGTTATTTATTTCTTCCTTACTTTTTTCTAACTCTGCTTTATAAGAGTTATATTCTTTTTCATACTCCGCAATTTCTTTTTTTGCATATCCAAAATAAGTTTCCGCTAGTCCATCTTGATCATCACCTATAAGTTCTATTATTCCTTTTTGTTTCTTCAATGAAGATACTATTTCTGAAGACAATGGTTTTTGTTCCAAATCTTTAATTAATTTATCTAATTCATTTAAAACTTCAGCTTTTTTTTCTAAATTATTAATAATACGTTTCAAATCATTAAATTTTGGAACAAGTTCCCTATCTACATAATTCTCTAAACCAATTCCTTCTAATGAAGCATGGTTTGATGCTTTGGTTTGTTTAAGATAATCATTAAAATACTTTTCTATATTTTCATTTCCAGGATATTTTTGTCTATATTTTGCAATTATCCTTGTTAATTCTTCTATTTTCGCTTGTCTTATAAAATCATTTAAATCTTTATTTATTTTTTCTAATAAAGATAATTTTTTAGATTCTGGTTTATCAACTATTTCTGTATAAAACCCGTTTATAGTACGTATACCTGTTTTGAAGTTAACGTACCAAAGGTCATGTTGTAATTCATAATCTTCTGTATCGGGAGCTGTCTTTAGTTTGTCTACATTAGACAGACTTTCTTCTGCTTTATCTATTGTAGCTTTCATAATATTTATAAATTCTTTACGATTTTTTAAATCTGCTTCTTCTAGTAATTTATTAGCTTCAGCTTCATTACTATTATCCAAAATTCCATTATATGTACTTCTCTGTTCGTCTGTAAGATACTTTAAATTTTGAATTTGCTTTCTTACTTTTTCTACAGATTCAAAAGTTATACGGTCTTTTTCAGCCTCTTCTTTAGCTTGAGCTAAAATATTTTTTATTTCATCCTTTGATGATATATTTTCAAGTTGTTTAATATATTTACCTTTATCTTTTAGATAATTCATCTTCTGTATTTCATCTTTAGCCTTATCTATTTCAATATATAATTCACTTCTTTCCATTTGAGCAATCTCTTTAGCAAAAGCTTCTGGAATCTCTTTAGTAACTTTGGTTAAACTTGATTCTTTATCTAGTAATTCCTTGTATTTGCCTTTTATTTCTTTTGATACATGATATTTATCAAATTCTGATTTCTTTTCTTCTTTAGCTTGCTTTAAGGCAGCAGCATAATCTCTTTCCAAAAAAGGTTTGTATTCATCAATATTTTTAAATTGTTTATATCCGTTACTATCTATTATAAGCCCATAATTAACAAAATTTAACAATGCCTCATTCATTTTTTTCTCATCAGATATTTTATTTTCAAAAATCATAGTTAGGTCATCCCCTGGAGCATCACCAATTATTGAGGCATAATAGCCATAATCAACATCTACTAATTCTTTAATTTTATTATAAATTTGACGATACTCATCTACCTTCGATTGAGTAACTTCTTCGGCAGTTGCTATATTATTAACATTATGAAATGACGGTATTCCCGTAGCTAACAACATAGTGGCAATAGTTATAGATCCTACACCTAACTTCTTCTTTCTTATTGAATATTTTAGTACTTTATCTTTTTTTGAGTCTATCATTATTTTATAATAAGAAAATGTATAATTTAATAAACTATACTATCCTTATCCTTCCTCCCTTATATTTATTTATACCATATGAAATATCACAACATAATTATATTTATACCTAAAGTTATATTTCATATGAATTACTATTTAGAATTATATAATAATGACTAACCGTTGTCAATTTCAAATAAATTCGTAAAACTTATATTTAATCTTAATTAATGAATATTTATAATATGTTGAAAAATAACTTAATTATATGAAAACTTGCTG
>NZ_JACBYC010000088.1 GCF_013415425.1 Gemella sp. GH3
GTATTTCTATATTGAGTATTCCTTATTTTATAAGGATTTGTATTATCTTTTATTTCATTATTAAAATTATTTTGTGGTGTCCTTGAATTATAATCTATATTGTTTTTATATGGTAAATCATTTTTATAATCGTTATAATTTGCTTTGCTTTCTTCTAAATATTCATCGTAACTTGTTTTTTGATTTGTACGTACATAATTATTATCATTAGCTTTATAATTATTTCTACTCTCTAAATTTGTATCTTCATTTTTTGTATAATCATTTTGATTTTGTCTCACATAGTCATTTACATTATCGTTATTTTCTATATTAGTATCTTGATAGTCTTGTATTTCTTCTATTTGCGATGTACGCTCTATAATTTTTCCTTTATCATCAATTCTTTGTGTTATTTCTTGTTCTTCATACGTTCCGTTATTAACTTTATTAATTAGTTGTTGTTCATCATCTTTTCTCTTTTGTCTATCCTTAATATAGTCATTTACTCCTTGTTTTGTATTAGATATACCATTTCTAAATGTATCTAAACCTTTAAAACTTGTTGATAAATCTCTTGTGTATTGATTATTCGCAAATGTACTTGCTATTTCTGTTCGTTTTTTATAAAGTGATAATATAGCGACTAAAAACATTATTGTTGATACTGAATATGTTGTAAGTGCTGATGATGTTGTGCTTTCCATTATTTTTGAAACTAGTGCCATTACTATATCAATAAATAATACTATTAAACCTAACATTGCTTTTAAAAGATACATTCCTAGTAATTTTTTAAACATTATTACATAGTTACTACTCATTCCTGGTATCATTGATAACATTATTCCAAATGGTATTACTAATATATAAAATAATATTTGTACTTGTATTATAAAGCTAAAAAAGGCTATTATAGAAAATGGAATCATATATAGTAAATTCATTCCAATAGAGACAATAGCTACTTTAATTTTATGAGATCCTGAATTAGATGATATATAATAATTTTGAGTATTCCTATCTTCAAATTTTGATTTCCCTGATAATTCTACGTCTTCTAAATAAGTTTCTAATTCATCATCAGTTTTAAATTCTAAAAGTCCATTGACTTTATCTTGTCCAACTTCTTCAATAGTTAATTTATCCCAATTTAATATTAAAAAAGGTTGCTCTACCATTTTTTCAAATGTTTTTTCACGCATTAAATCAACACCTGAATTATTATCGCTAATACCTACAGTTTCTGTTATATTATTACCACTACTTGCGATTATTCCTTGTAATTCACTTGATAAACCGTTAGCTGTTCTTATTATTGTACCTGAATTTGTAATCCATAAAACACCTATTCCAATAACTATAAAAAGATTAATTGCTTCACGTATTCCCCTACCGTTCTTAGTTAAATATCTTATACCTATAAATAAAACAGCTATTACAAATAATAAAGCCCCTACTTGTCCGAATATATTTTCATAAATTCTACTAGACATATCACTAAGTACATCTACTATACTATCTAATGCTTTATTATCGTATAGGTATTTTAAGAAAAAATCTGTAATACTCGCAAACCATTTAGCTATACTAAAAAACCAATTTGAAATAGTATTTTGTAAAGTAGCTATTTTAAATACAGAAGATTCCTCGTGAATATATGATTGATACTGTTCAATATTTCTATATTTTTCATCAATATTATTCGCATACGCAATTAAAATTGTACTAAAAAATAACATTAATGTAGAAATAGCTATATAAATTACTTTTTTTAGTTTCTTCAAAAAATATCCCCCTTTCTTGACAAATAAAAAAAGACAACAAATTTAATTGTTATCTCATTCACTAAAATAAATTGTCTTTTATTTTTGAATATACTTTATAATAAATACTAGGATTAGTTAACTTTATATCATAATTTTTTACATCATATAAACTTAAAACATCTACACTTCCATCAGAATTTTTTATATTTATAATTCTATTGCTTCTTCCTCTTAAAAAAGATAATTGTTCTTGATAAACTTTTTCGCCACCTGTAAAAGTATAACTCTTAATCTCTCCATTTTTTAAAACAACTGTAACTAAATATTTAGGTCTAAAAATAAAAATTCTTAACAAAGAATAAATTAAAGAGAAAAAAAACAAAATAATAATTATTATAGTTGCTAAATTATAAAATATATTGAATAATATATTATTATAGCCAACCAAATCTCTTAAAAAATTTAAAATTGTTAATGTTACTAAAGTAGTTATAACTATCGAAAAAATCTGTTTCATAAAATATACACCTTTTAATTACTTTTAAAATTCTTCTTTTAAATTTTTATTATTTTGTTCTTCATATAATAATACTTGCAACATATTAGAAATATAACCTTCATCATTGCTAGAAAATCTTTTTACATTTCCGTTTTTTTCTATAACGTAAATATCTGTCTTACCATTTCCATTATGATTATACGTTAATTTATAAACATTTCTTTTACCGTCTATGTCTTTATCATCTAAATTAAAAGTAACATCATAAATCTTAAAATTAATGTCTTCTCTTTTTAACTCTGCTTTTTGTAGTATCTTGTTTAATTCATCATCATATTTTTTACTCTTACTAGAACAACCAACTATCGTTACAACCAATAAAAAAGCTGTTATTATTGATACAATCTTTTTCATAATCTATCTCCTTATATCTTCTACCATTTTAATTATATCAA
>NZ_JACBYC010000237.1 GCF_013415425.1 Gemella sp. GH3
GCAAGTCAGCATCAACGAGTGCGTCAGTGAGTGCAAGCACATCAGCAAGCAAGTCAGCATCAACAAGTGCGTCAGTGAGTGCAAGCACATCAGCAAGCAAGTCAGCATCGACAAGTGCATCAATTAGTGCAAGTACATCAGCAAGCAAGTCAGCATCAACGAGTGCGTCAGTGAGTGCAAGTACATCAGCAAGCAAGTCAGCATCAACAAGTGCGTCAGTGAGTGCAAGCACATCAGCAAGCAAGTCAGCATCGACAAGTGCATCAGTAAGTGCAAGTACATCAGCGAGTGAGTCGGCATCAACGAGTGCTTCAGATTCAGCACGTGAATCTGTAGAAACTAGCCAATCTGTAAGTAAATCAATATCGCAAAGTGCGTCAACGTCGGCAAGCGAATCAGCATCAACAAGTGCGTCAGTAAGTGCCAGCACATCAGCAAGTGAGTCGGCATCAATGAGTGCGTCAGAATCTGCAAGTACATCAGCAAGTGAATCAGCATCAACGAGTGCATCAGTAAGTGCAAGCACATCAGCAAGTGAATCAGCATCAACGAGTGCGTCAGTAAGTGCAAGTACATCAGCAAGTGAATCAGCATCAATGAGTGCGTCAGAATCTGCAAGTATATCGGCAAGTGAATCAGCATCGACAAGTGCGTCAGTAAGTGCCAGCACATCAGCAAGCGAGTCAGCATCGACAAGTGCATCAGTAAGTGCCAGCACATCAGCAAGCGAGTCAGCATCGACAAGTGCGTCAGAATCTGCAAGTACATCAGCAAGTGAATCAGCATCAACGAGTGCATCAGAATCTGCAAGTACGTCGGCAAGTGAGTCAGCATCAATGAGTGCGTCAGAATCTGCAAGTACATCAGCAAGTGAATCAGCATCAACGAGTGCGTCAGAATCTGCAAGTACATCGGCAAGTGAATCAGCATCAACGAGTGCATCAGTAAGTGCCAGTACATCAGCAAGTGAATCAGCATCGACAAGTGCATCAGTAAGTGCAAGTACATCTGCAAGTGAATCAGCATCAACAAGTGCGTCAGTAAGTGCAAGTACATCAGCAAGTGAATCAGCATCAACAAGTGCGTCAGAATCTGCAAGTACATCAGCAAGTGAATCAGCATCAACGAGTGCATCAGTAAGTGCAAGTACATCAGCAAGTGAGTCAGCATCAATGAGTGCGTCAGAATCTGCAAGTATATCGGCAAGTGAATCAGCATCAACGAGTGCATCAGTAAGTGCCAGCACATCAGCGAGTGAATCAGCATCGACAAGTGCATCAGTAAGTGCAAGTACATCAGCAAGTGAATCAGCATCAACGAGTGCGTCAGTAAGTGCAAGTACATCGGCTAGCGAATCAGCATCGACAAGTGCATCAGTGTCAGCAAGTACATCGGCAAGTGAATCAGCATCGACAAGTGCGTCAGTGAGTGCCAGCACATCGGCAAGTGAGTCAGCATCAACGAGTGCGTCAGTAAGTGCAAGTACATCAGCGAGCGAGTCAGCATCGACAAGTGCGTCAGAAAGTGCAAGTACGTCGGCAAGTGAATCAGCATCAACGAGTGCATCAGTAAGTGCAAGTACATCAGCAAGCGAATCAGCATCAACGAGTGCATCAGAATCTGCAAGTACGTCGGCAAGGGAGTCAGCATCAATGAGTGCATCAGTAAGTGCAAGTACATCAGCGAGTGAATCAGCATCGACAAGTGCGTCAGAAAGTGCAAGTACGTCGGCAAGTGAATCAGCATCGACAAGTGCATCAGTAAGTGCAAGTACATCAGCGAGTGAGTCGGCATCAACGAGTGCATCAGAAAGTGCCAGCACATCAGCAAGTGAATCAGCATCAACAAGTGCGTCTGTAAGTGCCAGCACATCGGCAAGTGAATCAGCATCGACAAGTGCATCAGTAAGTGCAAGTACATCGGCGAGCGAATCAGCATCAATGAGTGCATCAGAAAGTGCAAGCACATCAGCAAGCGAATCAGCATCAACGAGTGCGTCAGTAAGTGCAAGTACATCAGCAAGTGAATCAGCATCAATGAGTGCGTCAGAATCTGCAAGTGAGTCGGTATCAACAAGTGCGTCAGTAAGTGCAAGTACATCAGCAAGTGAATCAGCATCAACGAGTGCATCAGTAAGTGCAAGCACATCAGCGTCAGAATCTTCAAGTAATTCAGCAAGAGAATCAGAATCAGAAGAGAATAGCCAATCAGCAAGTAACTCAGATTCAGCTTCTATTAGTGCTTCGGAATCAGCATCAACAAGTGCATCAGAAAGTGCCAGCACATCGGCAAGCGAATCAGCATCAATGAGTGCATCAGTAAGTGCAAGTACATCAGCGAGTGAATCAGCATCAACAAGTGCATCAGTAAGTGCAAGCACATCAGCAAGTGAATCAGCATCAACGAGTACATCAGTAAGTGCAAGCACATCAGCGAGTGAATCAGCATCAACAAGTGCGTCTGTAAGTGCAAGTACGTCGGCAAGTGAATCAGCATCAACGAGTACATCGATTAGTGCAAGCACATCAGCAAGCGAGTCAGCATCAACGAGTGCGTCAGAATCTGCAAGTACATCAGCAAGTGAGTCGGCATCAATGAGTGCGTCAGAATCTGCAAGCACATCGGCAAGCGAATCAGCATCAATGAGTGCATCAGTAAGTGCAAGTACATCAGCGAGTGAATCAGCATCAACAAGTG
>NZ_JACBYC010000051.1 GCF_013415425.1 Gemella sp. GH3
ATAAAAATGATTTACCATATAAAAACAATATAGATTATAATTCAAGGACACCACAAAATAATTTTAATAATGAAATAAAAGATAATACAAATCCTTATAAAATAAGGAATACTCAATATAGAAATACTGGCCATAGTGGTAGAGTAGTATATAATACACCAGACTATATTAAAAAACAAATAGAAGAAGAAATATATTCAGGACAAATTAATGAACAAAATATTACTGAAGAAAGTATTCAGATAAAACAAGAATATGAAGAATTACTAAAAGAAAAAGGTTTATTGTAGGAATAAAAATTATATATGAATTAAGAAAGGAGAAAGAACTAACAAAAAGTTAGTTCTATATTAATATATGGAAAATGTCTTAACTTTAATATTTTTTATACAATTTATAATTTTATATTTATTAGGTTGTTATAGATTTGAAAGAAAATACAATAAAAACATACCACGTTTTCCAATAAAAAAAGGTAAATATACAGAAGAAGAAATAAGATATTTTATAACAAATACAATTTTAATAATTACATTAGTAGCGTTTATTGAGATTGAGATATATTTTTTCTTTTTAAAATAAAGTATATATAAGGATATAAGGATATAAGAAAATATGAATAAAATAGTAAAAAGAAGTATAGCCATAGGTTGCTTACCAATGATTTTATTATTTTTATTCTTTCCCATAATATTAATATTCGCTGTTAGTTCAAGCAGTAGTAATGGTAATGATTGAGGCAGTGAGATAATCAATGCCGGTGGGCAGATATTCGCAGAAGATTATATAATACTTCAAGAATTTGGCTTTACTGCTTGGGCTAAAGGTGCAGGTGCAGGGTTATATGCAGGTACAGGTGTAGGTCATACTGGAATAGATGTACAACCCGTTAACTTTAGAGATTTTAACGTTGAAGATGTAGGGGTATATTCTGTATCGGACGGAATTGTCGAAAGTGTAGGATATACGGATATCGGGGGTAATTATGTACACGTAAGAATGAGTATAGACAAGGTAGCTTATTATGGACATTTAAAAAATGCAACTGTTACAAAAGGTCAAGAAATAAAAAAAGGCGAAAAATTAGGACACTTAGGTAATAGTGGTGCAACCAATGTATATCACGTACATTTTGAAGTACAAACAAATTACCCTAATTTAGCTACAGAAGATAGTTCAATATACTTAGGTTCTCTAAAATTAAGAAGTGGTGATGTAGTAAGAATAGGGGATAAAACACAAAGTAATATCGATATTAAAAGTGGTAAAGGTTGAGTTACTAACGCTATTGATAGCGAATTGTCAGGAAGTGACAATATAGAAAAAGCTTGGAATTTCTACAAAAAACAAGGATTTTCGGACGAAGCCATTGCTGGAATATTAGGAAACTTTATGCACGAAAGTGGAATGAATCCAGACATTAACGAGATAGGTAATAATATAGGATATGGACTTGCACAGTGGAGTTATGAGCGACGTACAAATTTAGAAAACTGGGCGAGAGAAAATAACCTTGATGTAAGGACATTAACTGCACAATTAAACTTCTCAATGCACGAAATGAACAGTATGAATTGGGTTGAAAGTTATAAAAATATAAAAGATATATATCAAGCAACAGATACATTCCATAATGAATATGAGAAAGCAGGCATAATCAATATGGCAAGTAGGTATCAAAAGGCAGAGGCAATCTACAAAAAATATAAAGGTAAGTGATTATGAAAAAATTTATAAAAAAGAATAAAACAACAATAATATTATTAATAGTTTTAATAATATTAATTATATTTACGATATTTAACTATTCAAATAAAAAAGAAGAAATTAAACAAGAAGAAAAAACAGAAGTAATTAATACAGAAAATATAAAACAAAAAACAGATGATGACAAATTTAGATTAGAATTTTTACATTATAAAACAATAAATGATAGAGATAATAAAAAAATAATGTTAGTATTTGCGAAAAGTGTCAATGATTACTTTTCAAACTACGATTTTTATATTATCTTAAACAACAAAAAAGAAAAATTAGATGTATTTCAAAATAATGAACATATGGCAGTATTAACGGCTGATTTATATGTCGATGATAATTTCAAAGTTTATCTACAGAGTAAAGACAACAAAGATGATACAAGAGAATATAATATAGATATACATAACGCTAAAAAGTATGATTTAACAAAAATCACAAAAGAAAAATATCAGGATCATGAGAAGTTAGAACATAATATAATAAGCGTAAAAGGTGCTATTAAAATTTTAGAAAAAAATATCGAAGAAACAGAAGAAACATTGAAATAT
>NZ_JACBYC010000164.1 GCF_013415425.1 Gemella sp. GH3
GTATTTCTATATTGAGTATTCCTTATTTTATAAGGATTTGTATTATCTTTTATTTCATTATTAAAATTATTTTGTGGTGTCCTTGAATTATAATCTATATTGTTTTTATATGGTAAATCATTTTTATGATCGTTATAATTTGCTTTGCTTTCTTCTAAATATTCATCGTAACTTGTTTTTTGATTTTTACGTACATAATTATTATCATTAGCTTTATAATTATTTCTACTCTCTAAATTTGTATCTTCATTTTCTATATAATCACTTTGATTTTGTCTTACATAGTCATTTACATTATCATTATTTTCTAAATTAATATCTTGATAATCTTGTATTTCTTCTGTTTGTGATGTACGCTCTATGATTTTTCCTTTATCGTTAATTCTTTGTGTTATTTCTTGTTCTTCATACGTTCCGTTATTAGCTTTATTAATTAGTTGTTGTTCATCATCTTTTCTCTTTTGTCTATCCTTAATATAGTCATTTACTCCTTGTTTTATATTAGATATACCACTTCTAAATGTATCTAAACCTTTAACTCCTGCAGATAAATCTTTTGTATATTGATTATTCGCAAATGTACTTGCTATTTCTGTTCGCTTTTTATAAAGTGATAATATAGCAACTAAAAACATTATTGTTGATACTGAATATGTTGTAAGTGCTGGAGAGGTTGTGCTTTCCATTATTTTTGAAACTAGTGCCATTACTATATCAATAAATAATACTATTAAACCTAACATTGCTTTTAAAAGATACATTCCTAGTAATTTTTTAAACATTATTACATAATTACTACTCATTCCAGGTATCATCGACAACATTATCGCAAATGGTATTACTAATATGTAGAATAGTATTTGTACTTGTATTATAAAACTAAAAAATGCGATTATTGAAAATGGTATCATATATAATAAGTTCATTATTATTGAAAAGAAAGCCGTTAACATTTTTTCAGATACACTTTCATCACTTATATAATAATTTTGATTTCCATTTTCTACATCATAATCTTTGTCATCTAATTCTAACTTTTTCAATTCTTTTTGTTTATCTTTAGTAGATATATTACTACTTAACATAACATCTAAACTTTCTTTTTTTACATCCTTTTTATCTATTGTATTAAAATTCAATATTAAAAAAGGCTGCTCTACCATTTTTTCAAATGCTTTTTCACGCATTAAATCAACACCTGAATTACTATCACTAATACCTGCAGTTTCTGTTATCTTATTACCACTACTTGCGATTATTCCTTGTAACTCACTTGATAAACCATTAGCTGTTCTTATTATTGTACCTGAATTTGTAATCCATAAAACTCCTATTCCAATAACTATAAAAAGATTAATTGCTTCACGTATTCCCCTACCGTTTCTAGTTAAGTATCTTACACCTATAAATAAAACGGCTATTACAAATAATAAAGCTCCTACTTGTCCGAATATGTTCTCATAAATTCTACTAGACATATCACTAAGTACATCTACTATACTATCTAACGCTTTATTATCGTATAGGTATTTTAAGAAAAAATCTGTAATACTCGCAAAAAACTTCGCTATTCCAAAAAGCCAATTAACTATTACATTAAACATTATTGACATATTTGGTAAAAGTACATTTCCATCTACCATATAGCTTTTATATTGTTCTAAATTATTATATTTTTCATCAATATTATTCGCATACGCAATCAAAATTGTACTAAAAAATAACATTAATGTAGAAATAGCTATATAACTTATTCGTTTTAGTTTTTTCAAAAAATATCCCCCCTTTCTTGACAAATAAAAAAAGACAACAAATTTAATTGTCATCTTTAAAATTCAGCATTAATTATCAATATTTTTATTATTTATTTCCTTATACTTAGGTTTATCCTTTTCAATTATATCTTTTGCTTCTTCTTCTACAAGACTTATTTCATTATTTTCAATAACAAAATACTTTATAGAGTTAAAAGATAAATTAGACTTCCTAAATTCTAACTTGTAAAAAGTGAATTTTCCTTTCTTTTTATAAGTATCAACATTTACATCTTCATAAACATAAATATTAACATTTTTTCGTTCAATTTTATTTTCATCACGATCGTCATTATAATAAGCTATAATTTTATCTATATTTTCATCATATTTTTTACTCTTACTAGAACAACCAACTATCGTTACAACCAATAAAAAAGCTGTTATTATTGATACAATCTTTTTCATAATCTATCTCCTTATATCTTCTACCATTTTAATTATATCAA
>NZ_JACBYC010000232.1 GCF_013415425.1 Gemella sp. GH3
GCAAGTCAGCATCAACGAGTGCGTCAGTGAGTGCAAGCACATCAGCAAGCAAGTCAGCATCAACAAGTGCGTCAGTGAGTGCAAGCACATCAGCAAGCAAGTCAGCATCGACAAGTGCATCAATTAGTGCAAGTACATCAGCAAGCAAGTCAGCATCAACGAGTGCGTCAGTGAGTGCAAGTACATCAGCAAGCAAGTCAGCATCAACAAGTGCGTCAGTGAGTGCAAGCACATCAGCAAGCAAGTCAGCATCGACAAGTGCATCAATTAGTGCAAGTACATCAGCGAGTGAGTCGGCATCAACGAGTGCTTCAGATTCAGCACGTGAATCTGTAGAAACTAGCCAATCTGTAAGTAAATCAATATCGCAAAGTGCGTCAACGTCGGCAAGCGAATCAGCATCAACAAGTGCGTCAGTAAGTGCCAGCACATCAGCAAGTGAGTCGGCATCAATGAGTGCGTCAGAATCTGCAAGTACATCAGCAAGTGAATCAGCATCAACGAGTGCATCAGTAAGTGCAAGCACATCAGCAAGTGAATCAGCATCAACGAGTGCGTCAGTAAGTGCAAGTACATCGGCAAGTGAGTCAGCATCAATGAGTGCGTCAGAATCTGCAAGTATATCGGCAAGTGAATCAGCATCGACAAGTGCGTCAGTAAGTGCCAGCACATCAGCAAGCGAGTCAGCATCGACAAGTGCGTCAGTAAGTGCCAGCACATCAGCAAGCGAGTCAGCATCGACAAGTGCGTCAGAATCTGCAAGTACATCAGCAAGTGAATCAGCATCAACGAGTGCATCAGAATCTGCAAGTACGTCGGCAAGTGAGTCAGCATCAATGAGTGCGTCAGAATCTGCAAGTACATCAGCAAGTGAATCAGCATCAATGAGTGCGTCAGAATCTGCAAGTATATCGGCAAGTGAATCAGCATCAACGAGTGCATCAGAAAGTGCAAGCACATCAGCGAGTGAATCAGCATCGACAAGTGCATCAGTAAGTGCAAGTACATCAGCAAGTGAATCAGCATCAACAAGTGCATCAGTAAGTGCCAGCACATCGGCGAGTGAGTCAGCATCAATGAGTGCGTCAGAATCTGCAAGTACATCAGCAAGTGAATCAGCATCAACGAGTGCATCAGTAAGTGCAAGTACATCAGCAAGTGAGTCAGCATCAATGAGTGCGTCAGAATCTGCAAGTATATCGGCAAGTGAATCAGCATCAACGAGTGCATCAGTAAGTGCCAGCACATCAGCGTCAGAATCTTCAAGTAATTCAGCAAGAGAATCAGAATCAGAAGAGAATAGCCAATCAGCAAGTAACTCAGATTCAGCTTCTATTAGTGCTTCGGAATCAGCATCAACGAGTGCATCAGTAAGTGCAAGCACATCGGCGAGTGAGTCAGCATCAACAAGTGCGTCAGTAAGTGCAAGTACATCGGCGAGCGAATCAGCATCAACGAGTGCATCAGTAAGTGCCAGCACATCGGCGAGTGAGTCAGCATCAATGAGTGCGTCAGAATCTGCAAGTACATCAGCAAGTGAATCAGCATCAACGAGTGCATCAGTAAGTGCAAGTACATCAGCAAGTGAGTCAGCATCAATGAGTGCGTCAGAATCTGCAAGTATATCGGCAAGTGAATCAGCGTCAACAAGTGCATCAGAAAGTGCCAGCACATCAGCAAGCGAGTCAGCATCAACAAGTGCGTCAGAATCTGCAAGTGAGTCGGCATCAACAAGTGCGTCTGTAAGTGCAAGTACATCGGCGAGCGAATCAGCATCAACGAGTGCATCAGAAAGTGCAAGCACATCAGCAAGCGAGTCAGCATCGACAAGTGCGTCAGAATCTGCAAGTACATCAGCAAGTGAATCAGCATCAACGAGTGCATCTGTAAGTGCAAGCACATCAGCAAGTGAATCAGCATCAACGAGTGCATCAGTAAGTGCAAGTACGTCGGCAAGTGAATCAGCATCAACGAGTACATCGATTAGTGCAAGCACATCAGCAAGCGAGTCAGCATCAACGAGTGCGTCAGAATCTGCAAGTACATCAGCAAGTGAGTCGGCATCAATGAGTGCGTCAGAATCTGCAAGCACATCGGCAAGCGAATCAGCATCAATGAGTGCATCAGTAAGTGCAAGTACATCAGCGAGTGAATCAGCATCAACAAGTGCATCAGTAAGTGCAAGCACATCAGCAAGTGAATCAGCATCAACGA
>NZ_JACBYC010000066.1 GCF_013415425.1 Gemella sp. GH3
ACAAAAAATAAAATATTTTATTTTCAAAAAATTAATTTTTATTATATATGTATTAATGACAAAAAATTTAATTAAATATTTTTAGGAGAAACATTTGAGTAATTTTAATCAAAAATTCAATATTTATACATTATTAAAATCTACAATACCTGTTGTAGCTATGCAAATATTCCTTGCATTATACACAATAGTTGATGGAGTTTTTGTGTCTAGACTTATCGGAACAGATGCTTTAGGGGCTACAAATATCGTTATGCCTGTAATTTCTGTTATGTTAGCGCTAGGTTTAATGCTAGCAACAGGAGGCAGTGCTATTGTTGCTTTTCAATTAGGAGAAGGGAAGGACGATAGTGCTAGACAAAATTTTTCAATGTTAACAGCAGTAACTTTATTAATAAGTCTAATTTTTGTTATATTAGGTATATTTTTTACTAAAGATATAGTTATATTACTCGGAGCTAGTGAGGCTCAAATTTATCACGCTATAAAATATTTAAAAGTATTTTTATTATTAGCTCCTATATTATTTTTACAAGTATTATTTTCTATATTTTTGGCAACTGCTTCAAAGCCAAATATAGCTTTAATTTCTACTATTATTGCAGGATTTACTAATGTTATTCTTGATTATTATTTTATTGTAAATTTAAATATGGGGATAGCTGGAGCTGCATACGCAACTATAATAGGATATTCTATTCCTGCATTAATAGGATTTTTATTTTTCTTTCTTAATAAAAAAGGATTGTTTTTTGTAAAACCTATATTTATAAAAAAAGTTTTGTATCAAGCTAGTTTCAATGGCTCTTCGGAAATGTTAACTAATATAGCTAATGCTATATCAACATTTTTATTTAATATGATGTTTATGAAGTTTTTTGCTGATAATGGGGTAGCTTCAATAGCTATTATTATGTATTTTCAATTTGTATTATCTGCAATATTTTTCGGTTATTCGCTGGGAGTAGCTCCTATCATTAGCTTTAAATACGGTAGTCGTGACAAAAAACAACTAAAATATATAATTAATTCTAGTTTGAAATTTGTTATAATAAGTGGAATCGTAATATACTTTATCGCTATATCATCAATTTCTTATGTTCTACAAGTTTTTACAGAAAAGGGTAGTGAAGTATATAATATCACAATTTCAGGATTTTATATTTTTGCATTAGCATTTATATTAGAAGGAGTCAGTATTTTTGTATCTGCAATGTTTACTGCATTTTCTAATGGACGAGTATCATTAATAATATCATTTTTTAGATCATTGATATTCTTAGTATTATCTATTATTTTATTACCTACGTTATTTGGAGAAATAGGTATATGGTTAGCTTTACCTACTGCCGAATTTTTCGCTATAATTGTTTCACTATATTTCTACACTACAAACAAAAAGAAATACGGGTATTAATTTATCTATTATGTTGTTGAATATAAAATTAATAAAAAAGATGGTTAAAAACAACCATCTTTTTATTTGTATTTACAAAATTAATTTCTCAATTTTATTATATTATAATAAATTTTAGAAGTTATAGTGTAGACTACAATATAAAATAAAGCGAAGATTACAAATGTTCCTATCATCGTAGTTATGAAAATCCCATTATCAGGCAGTTCAAATAGTTTTAATAATTTTTCTATAAATGGATAAGCTACAGTTACGTGTATAATAGCCACTACCAGAGGAGAGAAGAAAATCATCAAAATTTGTGAACGAATTGATTTTTTTATATCAACTTCATCTAGGCCTACCTTTTGCATAATATCAAATTTTTCTCTATCTTCGTATCCTTCAGAAATTTGTTTGTAATACATTATCATTACTTGAGAAACTACAAATATTAAGCTTATAAATATTCCTATAAATAAGAATGAAGCTATAAATCCAAATATATAAGCAACTCCTTCTGCCTTATTAGAACCCATAACGAACATCTCTGTTCTATTATTTTCACTATTTTCATTATTTTGTTTATTAAAATCCTGTACAGTATCTAGAATATTTTTTTCTATATCTTCTTTATTTTTGCTATCAGATAAATCAAAAGCATAGTAATATTCTATCCAATTATTCGCTATTTTATACGGATCTTGATTTTCATCAAAAGATTTTTCTTTTAAGTTATTAATAACATTAATATCTGT
>NZ_JACBYC010000182.1 GCF_013415425.1 Gemella sp. GH3
GGTTTTAGCTTTTTATTGAGAAGGATAATTAAAATAAAAAAACATATTTTTTTCTGAAAGTGTTGAGAAATAAATTTTAAAATGATTTATTGTCTCTCTGTTGAACGAAAAAAGTTTTTAGTTATTTTTATACGTGGAATGATTAAATGTCCTAGAAAGGGCTTAAAATGCAAAATAAAAAGACTACTCATTTTTTGAGTAGCCGGGAATAGTTTTTGATGTATTAAATGAAAAGGAGTAATACATTAATCATATCACACGCATTTATGCCGAGAAAATTTATTGATGTTGAGAAGAACCCTTAACTAAACTTGGAGACGAATGTCGGCATAGCGTGAGCTATTAAGCCGACGATTCGACAAGTTTAGGGATTGTTAAGGGTTCCGAGGCTCAACGTCAATAAAGCAATTGGAATAAAGCATTAAAAAATAGCCACTCAATTTGTGAGTAGCTATTTTTGGGCGAAGATCACTTCACATTAAAAGACTAAATGTGAATGAGGATAATGCTATATTTTGACTTTAACACTTATTTAATTACAGTGCATTCAAAAGTATTTAACGATGAGATTTTTTGGTTTTTTTGAAACGAGTGAAACGAGTTTCTTCTTGTCTTGATACTATATAGAAATAACTCAAATAATTAAAATAGGTATAAAACGTTGATATGATAGTGTTTCGGATGTTTTTTTGGCGTGAAAGAAAAATTTGACATGAAAAAACCCCAGTTATATGATTAAGGTGTCGAATCTAAATCATTACTGGGGGATTTTTTATGCAATTTAATACTACAAGATATATAGACGAAAATCAAGATAATGAAACATTGAAAGATATGTCTAAAAGTGGGACGCAACGCCCATGGAGAGAAAAGAAAATCGGCAATGTAAGTTATGCTGATATACTAGAAATTTTAAAAATTAAAAAGGCTTTTAACGTAAAACAATGTGGTAACGTCTTAGAATTTAAGCCGACTGATGAAGGGTATTTAAAACTTTATAAAACATGGTTTTGTAAGTCTAAATTATGTCCGGTTTGTAATTGGAGGCGTTCAATGAAAAACAGTTATCAAGCCCAAAAAGTAATTGAGGAAGTTATTAAAGAAAAACCAAAAGCACGTTGGTTGTTTTTAACACTTTCAACGAAAAATGCGATTGATGGTGAGCATTTAGAACAAAGTTTAAAACATATGTCGAAAGCTTTTAACAAGTTGAAAATGTATGCAAAAGTTAAAAAGAATTTAATCGGTTTTATGCGTTCAACTGAAGTTACAGTTAATAAAAATGACGGTAGTTATAATCAACATATGCATGTTTTATTGTGTGTTGAAAATGCATATTTTAGAAAAAAAGAAAATTATATTACTCAAGAAGAGTGGATCAATTTATGGCAAAAAGCACTTCAAGTTGATTACAAACCTGTCGCAAATATCAAAGCAATTAAGCCAAATAAAAAAGGCGATAAAGATATACAAGCTGCAATTAAAGAGACATCAAAATACTCGGTTAAGTCGTCTGATTATTTAACGGGAAATCATGAAAAAGACGCAGAAATTGTTCAAGATTTAGAACAAGGTTTATACAGAAAACGCATGTTGAGTTATGGTGGATTGCTTAAGAAAAAGCATAAACTTTTGAATTTAGATGATGCCGAAGATGGTAACTTAATTCAAACAAGTGATGAAGAAAAAACGACAGAAGAAGAACAAAAAGCTCATTCAATTACGGCAATTTGGAATTTTGAAAAGCAAAATTACTTCTTAAAAAATTTGTAATGTTGTCTAAATATAATAATATTCTTTGTAAGAATTTCAGAAAAATATATACCATATGGAGACATTTTTGATTTTGGGTAGCTATTCGGTAGCTTTTGTGTAGTCGTTCGGGAGACATATAACAATTGTTATCGCATAAATAGGAATCCCATTTGACACTGTCAAATCAATATTTTGTACAGAAATAGCTACCGAATGGAGACATTTGGAGACATTTCTGTGCAGGATTCCTCTTATGCTCTTTTAAAATACAAGAGTTACATTATACACCTATTTTTTAAGGCTTTAGCTTTTTATTAAGAAGAATAACCGAGATAGAAAAACATATTTCGTATTATAAAAGATTTAGAAAATGAATTTTAAAAAGACA
>NZ_JACBYC010000048.1 GCF_013415425.1 Gemella sp. GH3
ACCTTTCGGTTGCCTTTGACTTTTTATTATCCAGTATACAACCTTAAACAACTTTATGTTGTTTTGTTGATATACCTTATGTTTTTCGCTTTATATTAGGTTTTATATCAATAGTAAAATATTTTTTAACACATAGGTGTTATCAACGTATATATTGTACACCTCGTATAATTACCCAATATCATATCACCTCAGTATTCTACCCAAACTCTTTAAGACAAATATTATGCATACCATAAAAAAAGACTTTAAGTTTTCACTTAAAGCCTAAATACAGGGACAGCAGGAATCGAACCCACGCCAAAGGTTTTGGAGACCTTTGTTCTACCGTTAAACTATGTCCCTAAGAAATGGTGGGAAGAAGTGGATTCGAACCACTGAACCCGAAGGAACGGATTTACAGTCCGTCGCGTTTAGCCTCTTCGCTACCTTCCCATAATAAAAAATGCCGGCCAGAGGACTCGAACCCCCGACCTACTGATTACAAGTCAGTTGCTCTACCAACTGAGCTAGGCCGGCAAAACTTAAAAAATGGTGCCTCGAGACAGAGTCGAACTGCCGACACATGGAGCTTCAATCCATTGCTCTACCAACTGAGCTATCGAGGCACAAATTATATTCAAAATAAATGGCGGTCCCGACGGGAATCGAACCCGCGATCTCCTGCGTGACAGGCAGGCGTGATAACCGCTACACCACGGGACCAAATAAAAATATTGCGGGAGCAGGATTTGAACCTGCGACCTTTGGGTTATGAGCCCAACGAGCTGCCAGACTGCTCCATCCCGCGTTAATAAAAATGGAGGAGGAAAGGGGATTCGAACCCCTGCGAGCTTTTACACTCCTGTCGGTTTTCAAGACCGATCCCTTCAGCCGGACTTGGGTATTCCTCCATAATAATGGTGGACTCTGTAGGACTCGAACCTACGACCGATCGGTTATGAGCCGATAGCTCTGACCAACTGAGCTAAGAGTCCAAAAGACCAAATGATATATTTATTGGTGGCGGCAGAGGGGATCGAACCCCCGACCTTACGGGTATGAACCGTACGCTCTAGCCAGCTGAGCTACGCCGCCAATAAAGGCAAATCAAATATTCAAATAAATGGTGGAGCCTAGGAGGATCGAACTCCTGACCTCCTGCGTGCAAAGCAGGCGCTCTCCCAGCTGAGCTAAGGCCCCTTAATAAAATCAGTTTTCAAATGGTCGGGAAGACAGGATTCGAACCTGCGACCCCTTGGTCCCAAACCAAGTGCTCTACCAAGCTGAGCTACTTCCCGTATATTATATAACTACGCGCCCAAGAGGAGTCGAACCCCTAACCTTTTGATCCGTAGTCAAACGCTCTATCCAATTGAGCTATGGGCGCTAATATAATGGTGCCGAGGACCGGAATCGAACCGGTACGGTATTGCTACCGCAGGATTTTAAGTCCTGTGCGTCTGCCAGTTCCGCCACCCCGGCATTATATTAGAAAGTCTTGGAGCGAAAGACGGGATTTGAACCCGCGACCCTCACCTTGGCAAGGTGATGTTCTACCCCTGAACTACTTTCGCAACGTTATGGTGCGGGTGAAGGGAGTCGAACCCCCACGCCGTTAGGCGCTAGATCCTAAGTCTAGTGCGTCTGCCAATTCCGCCACACCCGCGCGAAAGAATAAATGGTGAGCCATGAAGGACTCGAACCTTCGACCCTTTGATTAAAAGTCAAATGCTCTACCAACTGAGCTAATGGCTCTAAAAATGGTGCCGGCCAGAGGACTCGAACCCCCGACCTACTGATTACAAGTCAGTTGCTCTACCAACTGAGCTAGGCCGGCAAAATGGTGGAGGTTAACGGGATCGAACCGCTGACCCCTTGCTTGTAAGGCAAGTGCTCTCCCAGCTGAGCTAAACCTCCATAAAAAGCCTGGCAACGTTCTAATCTCGCAGGTCGTAAGACCAACTACATTCGACGCTAAAGAGCTTAACTTCTGTGTTCGGTATGGGTACAGGTGTGTCCTCCTTGCTATCGCCACCAGACGAAAACTTATA
>NZ_JACBYC010000229.1 GCF_013415425.1 Gemella sp. GH3
GAAGCTAAAAAATCAGAGATAGATGCATCAAATATGACAGATGAAGAAAAAGCCAAGGCAAAAGAAGAAGTCGAAAAAGAAGCCGAGCAAGCCAAGGCTTCTATAGACCAAGCAACAACAGATGTGGTGGTAACAGAAGCTAAAGACAATGGCAAAACAGCAATAAATGCGGTAGACACAACATCAAAAGCGAAAGTAGATGCTAAGGCGGAAATCGACAAAACAGCCGAAGTTAAAAAATCAGAAATAGATGCTTCAAATATGACAGATGAAGAAAAAGCCAAGGCAAAAGAAGAAGTCGAAAAAGAAGCCGAGAAAGCCAAAGCTTCTATAGAGCAAGCAACAACAGATGTGGTGGTAACAGAAGCTAAAGACAATGGAAAAACAGCAATAAACGCAATAGACACAACATCAAAAGCGAAATCAGATGCTAAGTCAGAAATCGACAAAACAGTTGAAGCTAAAAAATCAGAGATAGATGCTTCGAATATGACAGATGAAGAAAAAGCTAAAGCGAAAGAAGAAGTTGAAAAAGAAGCAGAAAAAGCCAAAAATTCTATAGACCAAGCAACAACAGATGTGGCGGTAACAGAAACGAAAGATAATGGTAAAAAAGCGATAAATTCGGTAAACGCAGCATCAAAAGCGAAAGAAGAAGCCAAAGCAGAAATCGACCGAGCGAAAGAAGCTAAAAAATCAGAGATAGATGCTTCAAATATGACAGATGAAGAAAAAGCCAAGGCAAAAGAAGAAGTCGAAAAAGAAGCCGAGCAAGCCAAAGCTTCTATAGATAATGCAACTACTAATCAAGAAGTAACAGAAGCGAAAGATAATGGTAAAAAAGCTATAAATTCAGTGGACATAACATCAAAAGCAAAAGCAGATGCTAAGGCAGAAATAGACCGAGCGAAAGAGGCTAAAAATAACGAAATCGACGCTTCAAATATGACAGATGAAGAAAAAGCTAAGGCAAAAGCAGAAGTCGAAAAAGAAGCAGAAAAAGCGAAAGATTCTATAGATAAAACTACAACAGACCAAGAAGTAACAGAAGCAAAAGATAGTGGAAAATCAGCTATAAATGCAGTTGACATAACATCAAAAGCGAAATCAGATGCTAAGGCAGAAATAGACCGAGTGAAAGAAGCTAAAAAAACAGAAATAGATGCTTCAAATATGACAGATGAAGAAAAAGCTAAGGCAAAAGCAGAAGTCGAAAGAGAAGTAGAGAAAGCCAAAGCTTCTATAGACCAAGCGACAACAAATGAGGCAGTAACAGAAGCGAAAGATAATGGTAAAAAAGCTATAAATGCAGTTGACACAACATCAAAAGCAAAATCAGATGCTAAGGCAGAAATAGACAAAACAGCGGAAGTTAAAAAATCAGAGATAGATGCTTCAAATATGACAGATGAAGAAAAAGCCAAGGCAAAAGAAGAAGTCGAAAAAGAAGCCGAGCAAGCCAAGGCTTCTATAGACCAAGCAACAACAGATGTGGCGGTAACAGAAGCGAAAAATAATGGAAAATCAGCTATAAATGCGGTAGACACAACATCAAAAGCAAAATCGGAAACTAAAGCAGAAATAGACAAAACAGCCGAAGCTAAGAAATCAGAAATCGACGCATCAAATATGACAGCAGAAGAAAAAGCTAAGGCAAAAGCAGAAGTCGAAAAAGAAGTCGAGAAAGCCAAAGCTTCTATAGATCAAGCAACAACAAACGAGGCAGTTTCAGAAGCCAAAGATAGCGGAAAAGAGGCAATAAACGCGATAGATACAACATCAAAAGCAAAAGCAGATGCCAAATCGGAAGTAGATAGAGTAGCCGACGCTAAAAAATCAGAAATTGATGCTTCAAATATGACTGCAGAAGAAAAAGATAAGGCTAAGGCAGAAGTCGAAAAAGAAGCCGAGAAAGCGAAAAATTCTATAGACCAAGCAACAACAAATGAGGCAGTAACAGAAGCGAAAGATAATGGGAAATCAGCTATAAATG
>NZ_JACBYC010000189.1 GCF_013415425.1 Gemella sp. GH3
AATGTTAATAGACAATTTATGGTGGGTAGATAATCCAGATATAGAAGGAATAAAATATAATTTGGATGGAGTTAGGACAGTTAAAATTCCTAATGGTAAGAGATATCTCAGTAATTCCTATGAAAAAAAATATATATATTCAGATGAAGAATATAACTTTTACAAATTTAATAGAAGATTTGAATTATTATTTATGTTGAACGATAAGGATGAAGAAGTAAATATTAGCTCTGTAGATAAAAATAAAATAGTTTCGGAGATAAAATCACTAGTACAACCTGTAATTGATAAACAATCCGAACCACTAATAAATCTCCAATGGATATTTAATTTAGTATATCAAGATGAGTTTAAATAAAAGTATACAAATCTATGTAAGTAAGAAATACTTACATAGATTTTATTTTGTAAGTGAATAATTTTTAGTAGTAATAAAGATTATGATATAATCAATTAGTTAAGATAAGTAAACTAGAGGGAAAAGAATGAAAAAAATAATATGGAGAACAATATTAGTAGTATTATTAGGGATAATACTAGTAGGATATGTGAAGATAAATTTAAAATCAAATGCAGTATATTATGCGAAAAATATGCCAAGAGGAGAAGGGCAAGAACCAGAATTAATAATGTTAATAGACAATTTATGGTGGGTATATAATCCAGATATAGAAGGATTAAAATATGATATAGATGGAACACAAGATATTGTGTATGAAAATAAGTATTTTGGAAATATATATGCAGATGAAACAGAATATATTTATACTGATGAAAATAATATTTCCTACAGATTTAACCACCGTTTTGAATTATTACATGTAATAGATGAGAAATATAAAAAAGTAGATATTAATTCTGTAGATAAAAATAAAATAGTTTTAGAGATAAAATCACTAGCACAACCCGTAATTGATAAACAATCCGAACCACTAATAAATCTCCAATGGATATTTAATTTAGTATATCAAGATGATTTTAAATAAAAGTATACAAATCTATGTAAGTAAGAAATACTTACATAGATTTTATTTTATAAGTGAATAATTTTTAGTAGTAATAAATATTATGATATAATCAGTTAAGTTAAGATAAGGAAACTAGAGGGAAAAAATGAAAAAAATAATATGGAGAACAGTATTAGTAGTATTATTAGGAATATTAATATTCGGATATGTAAAGATAAATTTAAAATCAAATGCAGTATATTATGCGAAAAATATGCCAAGAGGAGAAGGACAAGAACCAGAATTAATAATGTTAATAGACAATTTATGGTGGGTAGATAATCCAGATATAGAAGGTTTAAAATATGATATAGATGGAACAAACGGTATTATTGGTTTAAGGGGTAATAAAGAAATAAGATTCAATAATATATATTCATATGACACAGAATATGTATATAAAGCTGAAGAGGATATTACTTATAGATTTAATCGTCGTTTTGAATTATTATATGTAATTGATAGTAAATATAAAAAATTAGATATTAATTCTATATATGTAGATAAAAATAAAATAGTTTCAGAAATCAAGTCATTAGTACAACCTGTAATTGATAAACAATCCGAGCCACTAATAAATCTCCAATGGATATTTAATTTAGTATATCAAGATGAGTTTAAATAGAAGTATACAAATCTATGTAAGTGAATAATTTTTAGTAGTAATAAATATTATGATATAATCAGTTAAGTTAAGATAAGGAAATTAGAGGGAAAAGAATGAAAAAAATAATATGGCGAACAATACTAGTATTATTATTAGGAATAGTAATATTCGGATATGTGAAGATAAATTTAAAATCAAATGCAGTATATTATGCGAAAAATATGCCAAGAGGAGAAGGGCAAGAACCAGAATTAATAATGTTAATAGACAATTTATGGTGGGTAGATAATCCAGATATA
>NZ_JACBYC010000024.1 GCF_013415425.1 Gemella sp. GH3
CATATAGATATCATATTAGCTCTTGTGAAAAATACTACAAAGAAAGATATTCCTAATAAAATTATATTAAGTTTAGTAATTTTGTTGTTTATAAAGTAGTTTAAATAAATGTATAAAGAAAATGTTATGAAAGGTAAAGCTAATGTTTCTACATTCAAACCTAATTCTGAAATATATGTATAACTAAAGAAAGTTATGATTATGCTAAATAATATAGATAGTTTACTGTTTGTAAATAACTTTATTATTTTCAATGAAAAATAAATAAATATAAAAATAAATGCTGAAAATATTAATTTTATACCTTTTTCTTCTAATATTGTGTAACCAAGGTAGTGGGTTAGAAATATAAAAATACCTTTATGATCAAACAAATCTTTATATGGAAGTTCACCTTTTGTCATAGCATATCCGAAGTATTCAAATATAGGAGTATCTCCCATAGGTAGTCCTCTAAATATGGATACTGGTAGCATAAAATAATATATAATACTAAATATACCTGCTGCAAAAATTAAAGTATTTCTTTTATTAAAATTAAACAATAAAATTCCCCTTTCGCTAAAATAATGCTAAGTAATAATTATATAATATATGTATACATTATTCAAATATTATATATGCAATTATTTTATAATGTAAAATGATTGTTTTGCTAGTTGTCGTATGTGATAGGAGATATACCATTATATTATTTTAATAAAAATTTTTTTTGTTAATTACTTTTGATATAATATTATTTGATAGGAGTTGAATATATGAAAAATAATAAAAAAAGTTTAATTATATTAGGGTTTATATTTTTGATAATTTCATTTGGGGTTTATTTTATCTTTTATCACCAAAACGGTAAAGATACAATAAGTAGCAAGACTGAAGATATAAAAACTGTTCAAATTGTTGCTAATGGAGATATTCTTTATCACGATGTTTTGTATTGGAGTGCTAAGGATGAGAAAGGTAATTATAATTTTGATCCTTATTTTGAATATGTTAGAGATAGGATATCAGAAGCGGATTTAGCAATAGGTGATTATGAAGGGACAATAAGTGATAAACATTCTTTGAGTGGGTATCCTTTAATTTAATAATCCCGAAGAAGTAGCAAAATCTACGAAGAATATAGGTTATGATGTTGTAGATTTAGCGCATAACCATATTTTAGACACAGGGCTATATGGTTTGAAAAATACATATAGACAGTTCAAGGATGTAGGAGTAACTCCTATAGGAGTTTATGTGGATAATAGTCGAGAAGAATCAGATATAGTTATTAAAGAAGTTAATGGAATAAAAATAGCATTGCTAGCTTATTCTTATGGGTTTAATGGTTTAGAAAGTGAACTTACTAATGAGCAGTATAATTATTATTTATCTGATTTAGATGAGGCAAAAATGAAAGTTGAAATAGAAAAGGCTGAAAGACTGGCGGATATCACAGTAGTTATGCCTCAGTCAGGAATAGAGTACAGTATCTACCCAACTGACGATCAAAAAATATTGTATAGAAAGATGATTGATTGGGGTGCTGATGTGGTTTTAGGAGGACACCCTCATGTAGTAGAACCTTCGGAAATAGTAGAAAAGGATAATGATAAAAAATTAATTATTTATTCTATGGGGAACTTTATTTCTAATCAAACTTATGAGATGATGGAAGGGGTATCCAATAGAAAGTGGACTGAACGAGGTGTTCTTATGGATTTGGTTTTTGAGAAAAAAGACGGTAGAACTATTATAAAAAAAGCTAAGGCTCATCCTACGATAGTTGTTGCAAAATCTAATGGTAAAAATTATAATGGATATCCTCTTTTTGATTACCGAGTTATCGTAATAGAAGACTTTTTACCTGGAGGAAAGTATTATGGTAAATATAATGGAGATACACAACGAAAAATAGAAGAAGCTTATGTGGAAATGAATGAACATGTAGGTCTTGTCTGGGATTAGAGAAATAAGCTAATATCATGGAAATAAAAGTATATAAAAGAACTTCGTTAATTCAACGGAGTTCTTTGTTATTTTACTTGTATATTAATAGCGTATGTAATGTGTTTAACTATTAATTTTTAGTATAATTAAATTTTTAATTAATAAATTTAAGATGTTTTTTAATTTTCTTTATAGTGGTTAAATGATTTTAACTTATTAACAAAAATAAATTTAATATAAATTAAAATAATTGTAATATAACCTATATTTTTTATTTTTTAAATTTGTTTTATTAAAATTGAAATACTTTATAACCTATTATTAGCAGGGGATAATAAATTGTGGCGAAATTGTCAACAATTATAAATAAAATAAGATTTATATTACAGATTTTGTTTAAAAGATATTGACAAAGAATATATTAAGTGATATTTTATAAAACATATTTTATAACAAAATTTTATAGGAGGTACTCGTTTTGTTTTCTAAAAATAATTTGAAATTACGTATAGAAAAAAACGCTGTTCGTAGAAATAAATATAAAATAAAAAAATTAAGTATAGGTGTTGCTTCATTTATAGCAGGAGCTTTTCTTGCTTTTGGTGTGTCTGATGAAGCTAAAGCTGCAGATACTGCGGAAACAACAGCAGTTGTAGCGTCAACTTCAGATGCCACTAGTGATGTATATACTACTGAAGTAGAAAAATCAACTACAAATTCAGAAATTTCATCTATACCAACGGATGTTACTGAAAGTAATACTTTAGATAGTCCAAATGTTTCTAGTTTTAGAAATGCTACTAATAACAATGTTAATGTCAGTGAAATGATTGACAATAATGCTCAAAGTGATAAGGTTACATTAACTCATGGTGATAATGATACACGTAATGTTTCAGTTATTTTACCAGTTAATTCAGGAGATGTAGTTACTGTAGAAGTTCCTCATATTTTTAGTGCGTCTTCTGATAAGAGTTTAGAAGCTACTGTTTCTACTTCGGTAGAGCCTGTAACAGATCCAGGATATGTAACAAACAAAGCTAGTCAAAATACGACATTTACTTATGAGTTTAATAATACAGCTTCAGTTGTTTTTAATGTTAAATTAACGCCAACAGTTTCGGATTGGTCATTTTTAGAAGAAGGTAGTACGTATAACGTTACTCTTAAAAAGAATGGTGTAAAATTAAAAGATGTTACTTATACAATAGGAAAACCTGCTGAAATAGAAAATGTAAATATTTCATTTGACCAAAATCAAACTTCAAACAAAGGATTAGTAAAAAATCATAAATATAGTTTAGGTATTAATTTAGATAACAATGGAGTCCAAGATGGAGATAACTTTGAAGGAACTATAACTTTAGATGTTCCTAAAGGATTTGTTGCTGATACTTCTAGTGTAGGTTATGCTTACGGTCTTACTAGCGAAAAAGTTGTTGGAGATACAGAGTCTACATTTAATACTCTAGCTTCAGGAAACAATGTTCAAATATCTCAAGCTTCTGGAGTAGGAACACCAGTTACTATTACTTTCAATAATGGAAAAGATAGTTTAAAAAATGGTTCTTTAATATTGTTTGGAAGTTATACAGAAGACATAAATGCTAGTGAAAATAACTTTAGTGCAACTGTAAATTATCGATCTATAAATAATACTACTGGAGAAAGAGCTAAAAATCAAAACCAACAAGCTAGTGGTAGTAAAAATATCGATATTGGTGTAACTAACAACGAACAAAGTAGCTTGAAAGTTGAATTTAAAGCTAAAGATGGAGATATTTTCACTGATAACGGAAAAGCAGATGGAGATCATCAATCAGATTCTACTAAACTAGATTATGGAAATAGTCGTTCAATAGAAGTATTTAACGATGGAAATATTGCGCAAACTAATGTTAACGTTCATATTGATGTGGAGCCAGGTACTATTGTAAATGGTGGAAATGGTAATTATGCAATAGCTATTTCTACATCAAGTGAGAATCAACCCAACGGAGTTGCGAAAGTTACTTTAGCTGACGGGACATCTTTCAAGCTTAGTGCAGCAGGTAATTATACAACATCTAATCAAAATAATATAGTAATTCCTATTACAGAAAAAGATGTTAGTAATGGAGTTGCTAAAGATGGATCTAATATAAAATCTATTGATATTGGATATAAAAACATTGAAGCAGGTACTAAAGTTAAAATTACTTTTGCCCAAAATGCTATTTTAACTGAAAATAGTATGAAAAATGCAGGGGATAAGGCTGATTACGCATTTAATGTAACTTCTGACCAAGGAATTAATGAAACTGGAAATATGTCATTAGATATAAAATCTCCTAACGCAGTAGCTAACGAATTTACAGGGGTAGTTACAAACTTCAATAATACATCTTATCAACCTAATAGTACTAATGGAGGAAATGAAGCGAATATTAAATATGAAATACGTAATATCGCTAAAATAGACGATAGACCTAGTACATATTTACTTGCTGTTCCTCAAGGATTTGATATTGAAGATGCTAGTCAATTAAATGCCTATAAAGCTAATGCAAAATATGATGATGCAAAAATAGAAGATTTAGGATACGTTGGACTTAATGGAGAACGTATGTTCAAAGTTTCTCTTCCTAACACACCTGACTGGCGAGGAGCTAACAAAATAATTATAGGTGGTGTAGATAGTAATACGCCAATAAAATTAATAGCTGATAAGAATCAACTACCATTATCTTACACGTATTATACTGATAACGGTATGAGTTTATTTATGGAAATAAATGATGACGATCAATTAGCTACTTCATCAGGTAATTGGAAAAATATAGGAGAAATAACATTAAAAAATGGTGAAACTTACAAAGTTCGTTCTTCTAACTTAGGTTTCTATCCTACAAATAAAGAAGCAGAGTATAGCTTTATTTATCCGTCTACATACGGTTCAATGAATGGTGTTAAAAATTATTCTTCTGGAAAATATTTAGGAGAAACTGAAACTGTTAAATTTAATTATGCAAAAGGTGGAAATGTTTCTAATAATAGTGGTAGTATACGTCTAGCTAACGTTTTAACAGATAAAGGAAATTCAGCATATTCATACAATATTGTAAATCTTCCTAATGTTGCAAATGGTTATGATGTTACATTGACTCTTAAAGGTAATGGTAATTATGCAGTATCAACTACAGGAGATAGTGGTAATGGGACATTATTATATTCTTATACAGAATTTAATGGAGATCAAATTACTGATGATGTAGTTACTAAATATGTTACCGCAGATCAAGTTACTGATTGGACAAAAGTTCGCTCTGTTCTATTGAAATCAGAAAACTTATCGCCATCAGCTACAGCATCAGCTGAATTACCTTTTGAAATAACAGATATGAAAGACGGTGTAAAAAATACATCAATTAAATTATATACACACTTTACCGGAGAACATTCAAGTTCTACTGGTGTAGATAACATATTTAACGCAAAACCTACATATAAATTGGAAATTCAAAGATATGTAAATGTTACTACTAAATGGGTAGATACTGATGGAAATGAATTAGCATCTCCTAAAGTAGAAACTATAGAATCTGGAGAAACATACATAACTTCTGGTATTACTAAAGATAAATATACATTTAAAGAAGTGCAAGGACAACCTTCAGGAGTTACTGCTGCACAAGATATTACAGTAAATTACGTTTATGAAGCAGAAAAAGAAACAGAAGATGAAAGTGTTACATTTAAACAAACTATTAAGTATGTATATGCAGACGGTACAGAAGCGAAACCTACTAAAGAAAGTACATATACATTCGCTCGTCAAAAAATAACTAATAAAGCTACTAATGTTGTAAGTTATACTGAATGGAGTAATAACGGTACTTACAATTTTGCTTCAGTAACAAGTCCAGAAATCAAAGGATATACAGCAGATAAGAAAGAAGTTACAGCGGTAACTGTAAATGCTACTGATGAAAATAAAGAATTATTAGAAATAGTAACATATACTAAGAACGCAACAGAGCAAGTAACAGAAGAGAAAAAAGTAACAAGAACAATAAACTATGTATACGAAGATGGAACAAAAGCAAGTGATTCAGTAGTAGAAGAAAAAACATTCACACGCACGGGAATAAAAGATACTGTAACTGGAGAAATCACTTGGGGAGATTGGACAGAAGAACAAACATTTGAAAAAGTAACAAGTCCAGAAATCAAAGGATATACAGCAGATAAGAAAGAAGTTTCAGCGGTAACTGTGACAAATACAAGTGAAAATGTAGAAGAAACAGTAACATATACTAAGAATGCAACAGAGCAAGTAACAGAAGAGAAAAAAGTAACAAGAACAATAAACTATGTATACGAAGATGGAACAAAAGCAAATGATTCAGTAGTAGAAGAAAAAACATTCACACGCACGGGAACAAAAGATACTGTAACTGGAGAAATCACTTGGGGAGATTGGACAGAAGAACAAACATTTGAAAAAGTAACAAGTCCAGAAATCAAAGGATACACAGCAGATAAAAAAGAAGTTCCAGCAGTAACTGTGACAAATACGAGTGAAAATGTAGAAGAAACAGTAACATATAAAAAAGATGCTGAACCTATTATTCCTAAAGAAGATCCAAAAGATCAACCAGTTGTTCCTGAGCAAGAATATGATCAACCATCTCAACCTAATGTAGATAACACAAATAGTGTAAAAGACACTAATAAGAAAGTATTGTCTAACACAGGAGATGCTACAACTAGTACCACTTCACTAGCGGTATTAAGTATATTAGGAGCATTAGTATTACGTTATAAAAAAAGAAAAAATAATAATTAAAATATCTAATTATTATAGAAAAAACCACTCTTTAAAAATAAGAGTGGTTTTTTAAAATTATTAAACTGTATCAATTAAATGTATGAAACTTCGTTGATAAGATGAAGTTTCTTAAATATATTCTCTACACTTTTAACAAAACGGTTTGAACTATTTTTGTTTGTTGTGTTAGCAATATATTCATATTGTTTACCAGTTATGTCTTGTCTTGTTCCGATAGAAAAATAACCTAGATTATTTATTTGTTCTTCATAAAATGAACTTAAAGAGTGTTTACCTGCTGTATTTCCAACGGATATAGCTTCTTTAACAAATCCTACTAGAGGGATAACATTATCATTGTTTACTTTATAGTGAACTGATTTTCCATCTCTAGTTAATTTATCAACGATTTTTTCTGTTTCTTTTAGTTTTCTGTTAAAAATATTTCCTTTAACTTTTGGTGCGTTGAATGTTACAGATTTTTTGACGAAATCGTATCCTTTTTGGAAAGCGTAACTATGAGCACGAAGAGATAGATATCCTCCTAAAGAGTGTCCTGTAATATATAAATTTTTTTTGTTAGGGTCTAAACTTAAAGAATCTATTAAATTTTCTACTGATGTCGCTTGTTTAGGATTTGATCCAGCAAATAAAGCTAAATCATCGTCAATATCACTTAATCCATTTGTTCCTGCTATTGCTAAGACGTTTATGTTAGATTTAATGTTAGGGTTTTTGCTTTTTGTTTCAAAAATAACTGCATCAAAACCGTTGTCGTAGTGATATGTTTTCTTTACTTTCCAAAATGATGATAATTCTTGTTTTATCATAGTAATTTTATTTTTATCTTTAGAATTATCTACTAATTTACTATTTTCATCAAGTATGTTTTTTATATAATCATCGTTTAGATATGATAACCATGAGAACATTAATGCGTCTCTATCAGAGAAATTCCAACTGTGTATTTCGTTTGGTTTTTCTTTTGAATCTACTATTCCGTCTCCATCAGAATCTATGTTATTCTCGTTAATTGAATTAGATTTAATACTTGCTTTTTCTTCTATATTTTCTGTATTATTATCTACTTTATCACCTGATATTTTTGTTACAGTAGTGTTTTCTTTTATTTTAGTAGTTTCTACTTTTACATTATCTTTGTTATCTACTTTTGTATTTAGTTGGATATCATTTTTAGTATTTTCTAATTGTGATATATTTTTTGTTTCATTTGCAAAAGTATCTAATGAAGTTATTGGTGTAATTAGCATTGCTAATAATATGCTTGTTATAAATTTTTTGTTTTTCATTTTTTCTCCTATCTTTTTATAATAAACTAAGTATATAACGAAATTAATAATTAGTCAATAAAAAACTGTACTAATCAATCTACGGGGATTTATATATAGAAATTATATAAGATAAATGATATTATATTCATATCTGAAAATTTGGAGGGGAAAATGATAAAAAGAGTAGATGCTGTAATTTTTGATTACGATGGAACTATTGTAGATACAGAAAAATTATATTTTCAAGTAATGTCTGATTTAGTACGAAAATATACTGGTAGAGAATTAGAAAAATTAGGTTACATATATAATGTGTCAGGAACTAGTGTAGAAAGATGTAGAGAGTACATTACTTCTGAGTATAATATGGAAGAAAAAATTTATGATAAGCTTGAAAGAGAAGTTGCTGTTGAAATGGCTGATAGAATTATAAATGCAGAAATACTTCCTTATATAGAAGAAACTTTTATATTTTTAAAAGAAAATAATATAAAAATAGGAGTTGCTTCAAATGGGACTTTGGAACATATAATAGATGGTTTGAAAAAACATGATTTATACAGATATGTAGATGATATAGTTACTAAATACGATGTTGAAAGAGGAAAACCACACCCAGACATATACTTGATGTCAGCAGAAAGGCTAGGAGTTAATATAGAAAATTGTATAGCTGTAGAAGATTCTAGGCCCGGAGCATTGGCGGCATCAAAATCAGGTGCATACTTAATCCTACAAACTAATGATATAACGAAACATCTAGATTTTACAGATGTTGATTATAAAATAAAAAATTGTAATTTGCTTGAAGAAGTAAAAAAGAAAGTTTTAAATAATCTAAAGTAAGATTATTTAATTTTATGCTGTTTAAATAAAAACGCTACTTAGAGATTATAATACATTAACTATATATTTCTATAGAAATATTTTGTATAAATAAATATTATTTATAGTTTATTGTAGACTAGAGTATATTAGAAATTTATAAAGTAGAAGTTTTGAAAATATTAAAAAAGAGTGTATATTTTTCTTCTATATTAAATAGGTTAATTTATCTTTTGTTAAATTAGTAAATGATTGTTTTGTAGAGTTGTTTATTAATTTTGATTTTAGAAAACATATTCACTAAATTTTTTAAAAAAAAGCTTGCAATATCATATTTAAAAATGTATAATAATAATGTTGGTCTTTACCCAAGACTTGCGTTGAAGCGAAAGGTTACTGACACGCCCGGCCGCTTTGCCATGGCAATGGCGTGCTGGAGAACTTTCGTGGAGAAGTCACTGCATGACAGTGGCGAATATAATTATAGGAGGAGAAATGATGGCAAAACAAAAAATACGTATCCGTTTAAAAGGGTATGATCATAGATTAGTAGACCAAAGTGCAGAAAAAATTGTTGAAACTGCTAAACGTTCTGGAGCAAAAGTTTCTGGACCAATTCCGTTGCCAACAGAAAAAGCGGTTTATACGATTTTACGTTCAGTTCACGTATACAAAGATAGTCGTGAGCAATTTGAACAACGTACTCACAAACGTCTAATCGATATTGTTGAACCAACACAAAAAACAGTTGATGCTTTAATTAGCTTAAACTTACCATCTGGTGTTGACATCGAATTAAAATTATAATATTTAGGAGGTGACTTTCGATGACCAAAGGTATCTTAGGAAGAAAAGTAGGTATGACTCAAGTTTTTGCTGAAAATGGAGAATTAATTCCAGTAACAGTAATTGAAGCAAAAGGGAATGTCGTATTACAAAAGAAAACAGAAGAAGTTGAAGGATACAACGCAATCCAATTAGGATTTGATGATAAACGTCCTTACGATAAAGAGCGTAAAGATCGTTTAGTAAAAGTAGCTAACAAACCTGAGCAAGGACATGCTGATAAAGCTAACACTGCTCCAAAGAGATTTGTTCGTGAAATAAGAGACGCTGAAGTAGCGAATTATGAAGTAGGTCAAGAAGTCCAAGTTGATATATTTGCAACAGGAGACTTAGTTGACGTAACAGGAGTTAGTAAAGGTAAAGGATTCCAAGGGGCAATTAAACGTCACGGACAAAGTCGTGGACCAATGGCTCACGGTTCTCGTTACCACCGTCGCCCTGGGTCAATGGGGCCTGTAGCACCTAACCGTGTATTTAAAGGTAAAGCATTACCAGGTCAAATGGGTGGAGTTACAGTTACTACACAAAACCTTGAAGTAGTTGGTGTAGATGTAGAAAATGGAGTTATCTTAATCAAAGGATGTATTCCAGGTTCTAAGAAAAGCTTCGTAAAAATCCAATCAGCAGTAAAATCTGGTAAATAAGAAATATACGGAAGGAGGAAATTAGCACATGACACAATTAGAATTATTTAAACAAGACGGTACTAAAGTTGGTGTAGTAGAAGCTAATGATGCAGTTTTTGGAATTGAACCAAATCAACACGTTTTATTCCAAGCAGTAACATTACAAAGAGCTTCTTTACGTCAAGGTACACACAAAACTAAAGGACGTTCTGAAGTATCAGGTGGTGGTCGTAAACCATGGCGTCAAAAAGGAACAGGTCGTGCTCGTCAAGGGTCAATTCGTTCACCACAATGGCGTGGAGGAGGAGTTGCAATGGGTACTACACCTCGTGACTATGGGTTCAAAATGCCAAGAAAGATGCGTCGTCTAGCATTACGTTCAGCTTTATCGTCTAAGGTTGCAGCTAGTGAAGTATTCGCATTAGAAACTTTAACATTTGATACAATAAAAACTAAAAATTTCAAAGAAATGCTTAACAATTTAAATATTGACAAAAAAGTATTATTCGTAGTATCAGAATATGAGGAAAATGCTTTAATGTCAGGAAGAAATATTCCAGGAGTTACAATTATTGAATCAACTGGATTAAATGTATTAGACATCTTAGGACACAACAAAGTTGTATTTACTAAAGATGCAGTAGAAAAAGTTGGGGAGGTATTAGCATAATGGAAGCACGCGATATTATCAAACGCCCTGTTTTAACTGAAAAAGCATATCTATTAATGCAAGAAAATAAATATACTTTCTTGGTAGATACAAGAGCTCATAAAACACAAATCAAACAAGCTATCGAAGAAATCTTCGGAGTTAAAGTTGAGAAAGTTAACGTTATGAACTATAAAGCAAAATTCCGTCGTGTAGGAAGACATGCGGGATACACTAATAAAAAACGTAAAGCTATTGTTAAATTAGCTGAAGGACAAACAATAGAAGGATTATTCGCATAGAATAATTAAGTACCATTAAGGAGGACAAATGACAAATGGCTATTAAAGTATATAAAGCTATTACTAATGGTCGTCGTAATATGACATCATTAGATTTCGCAGAAATTACTGCGACAAAACCAGAAAAGTCATTATTAGCACCGCTGCCGAAAAAAGCGGGAAGAAATAATCAAGGTAAAATTACTGTTCGTCACAATGGTGGAGGACACAAGAAACAATACCGTATCATAGATTTCAAGAGAAATAAAGATAATGTACCAGCAAAAGTTGCTACAATAGAATACGATCCAAATCGTTCAGCAAATATCGCTCTATTACACTATGTTGATGGAGAAAAAAGATATATTATTGCACCTAAAGAATTAAAAGTTGGACAAGAAGTTATATCAGGAACAGAAGTAGATATTAAAATTGGTAACACATTACCACTTTCTAACATACCAGTAGGTACGTTAATTCACAATATCGAATTGAAACCTGGTAAAGGTGGACAATTAGTACGTTCTGCTGGAGCAAGTGCTCAAGTATTAGGAAAAGAAGGTAAGTATGTATTAGTTCGTTTGAAATCAGGAGAAGTTAGAATGATTTTAGCAACTTGCCGTGCAACAATCGGAGAAGTTGGTAACGAACAACATGGATTAGTTAATATCGGTAAAGCCGGTAGAACACGCTGGTTAGGTAAAAGACCTACAGTACGTGGATCTGTTATGAACCCTAACGACCACCCACACGGTGGAGGGGAAGGACGTACTTCAATCGGACGTAAATCACCAATGTCACCTTGGGGTAAACCTACACTTGGTAAGAAAACACGTTCTAAAAAAGCTCGTTCAAACAAATTCATCGTACGTGCTCGTAACAAATAGAAAAATAGCTAGGTTTGGTAGGGAGCAAGTGCTCTTTACCAAAAATCCAGCATATAGTATTCGAAAGGAGATAACAAAATGGCTCGTAGCTTAAAAAAAGGACCATTCGCTGATCACCACTTATTAGCAAAAGTTGAAAAAATGAGTGGGCAAGAGAAAAAACAAGTAATTAAAACTTGGTCACGTCGTTCAACAATATTCCCGACATTTATCGGATTAACTTTTGCTGTGTATGATGGAAGAAAACACGTACCAGTATACGTAACTGAAGATATGGTAGGACACAAACTAGGAGAATTCGCACCTACAAGAACATATAAAGGTCACGTAGCAGACGATAAAAAAACTAGAAGAAGATAATTATAAGAAATTTAAGGAGGCACACTCATGGAGTCAAAAGCAATCGCTAAGACTGTCCGCATAGCACCTCGTAAAGTAAGGTTAGTATTAGACTTAGTACGTGGGAAAAAAGTGGGCGAAGCATTAGGAATTTTAGAGTTCACACCTAGAGCAGCTTCATTACCAGTAGCTAAAGTAATTAAATCAGCTGCTGCAAATGCTGAACATAACTATGGAATGAATGTAGAAGACTTAGTAGTATCACAAGCTTTTGCAAACGAGGGACCAACTCTTAAGAGATTCCGTCCTCGTGCAAAAGGATCTGCAAGTGCAATAAACAAAAGAACAAGTCACATCACTATAGTATTAAGTGATAATAAATAATAAATTTTAAGAAGAAAGCTAAACCAATAAAGGAGGCAAAACTGTGGGTCAAAAAGTACATCCAATAGGATTACGTGTTGGAATCATTCGTGATTGGGATTCAAAATGGTATGCAGAAAAAGATTTCGCAACTAACTTACACGAAGATTTTAGAATACGTGAATTCATTAGTAAACAATTAAAAGATGCTTCAGTTTCTAAAGTAGAAATTGAAAGATTTGATAAAAAAGTAAACATCTCAGTACACACTGGAAAACCAGGAATGGTTATCGGTAAAGGTGGTTCTGAAATAGATAAATTAAGATTAGCATTAAACAAATTAACAGGAAAAAGAGTACACATCAATGTTGTAGAAATTAAAAAAGTTGATGTTGATGCTAAACTAGTTGCTGAAGGAATTGCTCGTCAATTAGAAGCTCGTGTATCATTCCGTCGTGCTCAAAAACAAGCTATCCAAAGAGCTATGAGAGCAGGAGCAAAAGGAATTAAAACACAAGTATCAGGTCGTTTAGGTGGAGCGGATATGGCTCGTGCTGAACATTACTCAGAAGGATCAGTACCTCTACACACATTACGTGCAGATATTGATTATGCTCATGAAGAAGCTGATACAACTTATGGTAAACTTGGAGTTAAAGTTTGGATTAACCGTGGTGAAGTATTACCAACTAAAAAATCTGAAAAAGGAGGTAACTAATTATGTTAATGCCTAAACGTGTAAAATATCGTCGTCAACATAGACAATCAACAAAAGGTAAAGCAAAAGGTGGAACAGTAGTAGATTTCGGAGAATACGGATTACAAGCTACAACAGCATCAAGAGTTACTTCTCGTCAAATTGAATCAGCACGTATAGCGATGACTCGTTATATGAAACGTGGTGGTAAAGTTTGGATTAAGATCTTCCCTCATATGCCATATACTAAAAAACCTCTAGAAGTTCGTATGGGTTCTGGTAAAGGTGCAGTTGAAGGATGGGTTGCAATTGTTAAACCAGGTAGAGTGATGTTTGAGGTTGCAGGAGTTAGTGAAGAAGTTGCTCGTGAAGCTCTAAGACTTGCATCTCACAAATTACCTGTTAAATGTAAATTTGTGAAACGTGAAGAAACAGGTGGTGAAGCATAATGAAAACAAGAGAATTCAAATCTATGATTAGAGAATTAACTTCACAAGAGTTAGAAACAAAAATCAAAGAATTAAAAGAAGAGCTTTTCAACTTACGCTTCCAATTGGCTACAGGTCAATTAGAAAATACAGCTCGTATTAGTCAAGTTAGAAAATCAATCGCTCGTATGAAAACTGTTATTCGCGAAAGAGAATTAGCGAATAAATAAAATAGGAGGCAACTATGACTGAAAGAAATGATAGAAAAGTTTACGTTGGTAAAGTTGTATCTACAAAAATGGACAAAACAATAACAGTTTTAGTAGAAACTTACAAAAAACACCCATTATACGGGAAACGCGTAAAATATTCAAAAAAATTCAAAGCACATGATGAAAATAATGTAGCAAAAATTAATGATATCGTTAAAATAATGGAAACTCGTCCATTGTCTGCAACAAAAAACTTCCGTTTAGTTGAAGTAGTAGAAGAAGCAGTAATTATCTAAGAAAAGTATTAATATACTGTAAGAAGGAGGCAAAAAGCGAATGATTCAACAAGAAACACGCTTAAAAGTAGCTGATAACTCAGGAGCAAAAGAAGTTTTAACAATTAAAGTTCTTGGTGGTTCAGGACGTAAAGTTGCTAATATTGGTGACGTAATTGTATGTTCTGTAAAAAAAGCAACACCAGGAGGAGTTGTTAAAAAAGGTGATGTAGTTAAAGCTGTAATAGTTCGTACAAAAACAGGAGCTCGTCGTAACGACGGTTCTTACATAAAATTTGATGAAAATGCTTGTGTAATTATCCGTGATGATAAGAGTCCACGTGGTACACGTATTTTTGGTCCAGTTGCTCGTGAATTAAGAGACGGCAACTACATGAAAATTGTATCACTAGCTCCAGAAGTATTATAATCACTTAAAAAGTACAATAAAGAAGGAGGCTAACAAGACATGTTCATTAAAAAAGGTGATAAAGTAGTAGTAATTACCGGAAAAGATAAAGGTAAAGTAGGGATTGTAAAAGAAGCTTTACCGAAAAAAGATCGTGTAGTTGTTGAAGGTGTAAACATTGTTAAGAAACATACTAAATCAAGTCAAGCAGCACCTCAAGGTGGAAGAGTTGAATTTGAAGCACCAATACACGTATCAAATGTAATGTTACAAGACCCTGAAACTGGAAAACCAACAAGAGTAGGTTTTGAAACAAGAGACGGTAAAAAAGTACGTATATCTAAAAAATCAGGAAAAGAAATATAATTAATAGTTAAGAAAGGAGGCACTATATTTAGATGGCTCGTTTAGAAGAAAAATTTAAAACAGAGATAACAAAAGAATTAATGACAAAATTCGGATACACAAGTGTAATGCAAGTACCGAAAATTGAAAAAATAGTAATTAACATGGGTGTAGGTGATGCAGTTCAAAATTCTAAAAACCTAGATAATGCAGTTGCAGAATTAACTTTAATTTCTGGTCAAAAACCATTAATTACTAGAGCTAAAAAATCAATAGCTACATACAGATTACGTGAAGGTATGCCTATCGGGGCAAAAGTTACTTTACGTGGAGAAAGAATGTATGAATTCTTTGATAAATTAGTAACAGTTGCACTTCCACGTGTTCGTGATTTCCACGGAGTTTCTAAAAAAGCTTTTGATGGACGTGGAAACTACACACTAGGAGTTAAAGAACAGTTAATTTTCCCAGAGATTGATTACGATAAGGTAAGTAAAGTTCGTGGTATGGACATAGTAGTAGTAACTACAGCTAATACTGATGAAGAAGCTCGTGAGTTATTAACACTTTGTGGAATGCCGTTTGCAAAATAATAATAGAGAGGTAGTACAATGGCTAAAAAATCAATGGTACAGCGTGAATTAAAACGCCAAAGATTAGTTGAAAAATATGCAGCTAAAAGAGAAGAACTAAAAGCTAAAGGTGATTACATCGGATTAAGCAAACTTCCAAAAAATTCAGCTCCAGCTAGACTACGTAATCGTTGTAGTATTACTGGACGTCCACACGGATACATTGGAAAATTCGGAATTAGTCGTATTAAATTCCGTGAGTTAGCTTATAAAGGTCAAATACCTGGAGTTAAAAAATCAAGTTGGTAATATAAAAGAAAGAAAGGGGGATTTTCCTAATGACAATGACAGATCCTATCGCAGATTTACTTACTCGTATTCGTAATGCCAATATGGTAAAACACGAATCACTAGAAGTACCAGCATCAAACATAAAGAAAGAAATCGTAGAAATCTTAAAAGCAGAAGGTTTCATTAAAGATGTAGAATATATCGAAGATAACAAACAAGGAATTATCAAGATCTTCCTTAAATACTCAAAAGGTGAAAGAGTTATTAAAGGAATCAAAAGAATCTCAAAACCTGGTCTACGTGTATATGCTAAGGCAAATGAATTGCCAAGAGTATTAAACGGATTAGGAATAGCAATAGTATCAACTTCTAATGGAGTTGTAACTGATAAAGTTGCGCGTAAAAACAATACAGGTGGAGAAGTATTAGCTTACATCTGGTAATAATAAAAGGAGGAGCCCATTAAATGTCTCGTATAGGTAATAAAGTTATTACAGTACCTGCAGGTGTTGAAGTTAAGTTAGATAATAACCTAGCTGTTGTAAAAGGACCTAAAGGTGAACTAACAAAACAATTTGACGCTGAATTAACATTTAACGTTGAAGGAAACGAAATTACAGTAGTACGCCCAAGTGACTCAAAAAGACATCGTACAATTCACGGAACAACTCGTGCATTGTTAGCTAATATGATTGAAGGTGTATCAACTGGATTCAAAAAAGAATTAGAATTAATCGGGGTTGGATACCGTGCACAAAAACAAGGTTCTAAATTAGTACTAAGTGTAGGATATTCTCATCCAGTAGAATTTGAAGAAATAGACGGTGTTAAATTAGCAGTTGAAGGAAATACTAAAGTAAGTATTGAAGGAATTGATAAAGAAGTAGTAGGACAATATGCAGCAAAAGTTCGTGCAGTACGTCCTCCAGAACCATATAAAGGTAAAGGTATTCGCTATGTAGGTGAGTATGTACGCCGTAAAGAAGGAAAAACTGGTAAATAATAACAAGTAAGAAAGGAGTGTTATACTTATGATTACGAAACTTGATAAAAATAAAGTTCGTAAAAAAAGACACGCAAGAGTACGTGTTAAAGTTGAAGGAACTAGCGAAGTACCTCGTTTAAATGTATTTCGTTCAAACAAATACATATATGCACAAATTATAGATGATTCAAAATCTATAACATTAGCTGAAGCATCATCATTAAAATTATCAGAAGTATCTAAATCAAGTGTCGCTGCAGCAAGTGAAGTTGGAAAACTTATTGCTGAAGCAGCAAAAGAAAAAGGAATTACAAAAGTTGTTTTCGACCGTGGAGGATATTTATATCACGGACGTGTTCAAGCATTAGCTGAAGCAGCACGTGAAAACGGACTAGTATTCTAATAAGGAGGGAAATAGATAAGATGCGCCAAGAAGAAATCAAAAAAGAATTTGAAGAACGTGTAGTTGCCATTCGTCGTGTAACTAAAGTTGTAAAAGGTGGACGTCGTTTCCGTTTCTCTGCTTTAGTAGTAGTAGGTGACAAAAATGGTCGTGTAGGTTTTGGAACTGGTAAAGCTCAAGAAGTACCAGATGCAATTAAAAAAGCAGTTGAATCAGCTAAACACAACCTAATTAATGTACCTATTGTTAACGGAACAACTCCACACGAAATCACTGGTCAATTTGGAGCAGGTGCTGTTTTAATCAAACCAGCTGCACCAGGTACAGGGGTTATAGCAGGTGGTCCAGTACGTGCCGTTTTAGAATTAGCAGGAATTTCAAACATTCTTTCTAAGTCATTAGGATCAAACACACCTATAAATATGGTTCGTGCAACAATTGAAGGATTAACTAGATTACAAACAGTAGAACACGTAGCAGCTTTACGTGGGAAATCTGTAGAAGAATTATTAGGATAAGAGGGAGGATTAGAATATGACATTAAAAGTAACCCTAACTCGTAGTACGATAGGTCGTCCAGAAAAACAAAGAAAAGTAGTTCAAGCGTTAGGTCTAAGAAAAATGCACCAAACAGTAGAACACAAAGATAATGCTGCAATTCGCGGTATGATTAATAAAGTATCACACTTAGTAACAGTAGAAGAAAAATAGAAACAAGGAGGTGCTAGTCTAAATGAAATTACATGAATTACAACCAGTTAAAGGTTCTAGAAAAGAACGAAACAGAGTAGGTCGTGGTATAGGATCAGGAAATGGTAAAACAAGTGGTCGTGGACACAAAGGACAAAAAGCACGTAGCGGTGGAGGAGTTCGTCCAGGATTTGAAGGGGGACAAAACCCACTATTTAGACGTATTCCAAAGCGTGGATTTAATAACGTGAATAGAAAAGATTACGCTCTTGTAAATCTATCAGATTTAAATAAATTTGAAGATGGTTCAGTAGTAACACCAGCAGCTTTATTAGAAGCAAAAGTTATCAAAAAAGAGCTTTCAGGTGTAAAAGTTTTAGCTACTGGTAAGTTAGAGAAAAAACTTACAGTTCAAGCTCACAAATTTTCATCATCAGCTAAAGAAGCTATTGAAGCAGCTGGAGGAAATTGCGAGGTGCTATAATGTTAAGTGCCTTTGCAAATCTATTTAAAGTAAAAGAAACTCGTAACAAAATATTATTTACATTTTTTATAGTAGCATTGTTTAGAGTTGGATCATATTTACCAATACCAGGTGTAAATGCACAGGTTTTAAAAGATCAAGATGCATCAGGATTATTTGGAATATTTAATACATTTGCAGGAGGAGCTTTACAACAGTTTTCTGTATTTGCAATGGGAATTATGCCCTATATTACAGCTTCTATTGTAATTCAACTTATGCAAATGGATGTTATACCTACGTTAACTGAGTGGTCAAAGCAAGGTGAAGTAGGTCAAAAGAAAATACAAAGAGTTACTAGAATACTAGCTATCGCATTAGCATTCATTCAGTCTATAGTTATGTCATATGGATTTAATAATGCTTACCAAGGTCTTATAAAAGACACTTCTTTACTAGGATTTGTAACTATTGCAATAGTACTTACAGCAGGGACAGCTTTACTACTTTGGATGGGTGATTTAATTAGCCAATATGGAGTAGGTAATGGAGTTTCTATTATAATATTAGCTGGTATTATAGCAAGACTTCCTGAAGGATTTATACAAGTATATAAATCTCAAATTCAAGGTGCAGAGAATATGACATTGGCAATTTTAAAAATTGTAATTATAGTATTAATAGTATTAGCTATAATAATGAGCGTAGTTTATGTTCAAGAAGCTTTACGTAAAATACCTATTCAATATTCTCAAGCTAAAGCAGGAAGAAAAATGTTAGGAGCTAGATCAACATTTTTACCATTAAAAGTTAATGGTGCAGGGGTTATACCTGTAATTTTTGCAGTAGCGTTTTTACAGTTACCTAGAACTATTGCGATTTTTTGGAAAAATGATAATGTACAAAAGATTGCTAGTTATTTAGATTTTAGCCACTGGATAGGAATGACACTATATGTTTCATTAATAATTGCTTTTGCATATTTTTATGTAATGGTACAAGTTAATCCAGAAAAAATGGCAGATAATCTAAGAAAACAAGGAAGTTTTATTCCAGGTATTAGACCAGGAAAAGAAACACAAAAGTATATTACAAATGTATTGTATAGATTAACTTTTGTAGGATCAATATTTTTAGCGGCGATTGCAGTTCTTCCTACAATGTTCGCCAATATAGCTAAATTACCAGCGTCTGTACAAATAGGTGGAACTAGTTTAATAATTGTTGTCAGCGTAGCTTTAGAAACAGTTAAACAACTTAATACACAATTAACAGAAAGACATTACACAGGATTTATGAAAGTGAAAGGTCATAGGAGGTAATTATGAACATTATATTAATGGGACTGCCAGGAGCAGGAAAAGGAACACAAGCAGAGCAAATCAAAGCTAACTATCCAGTACCGCATATTTCAACAGGAGATATGTTTAGAGCTGCAATAAAAAATGAAACACCACTAGGATTAGAAGCAAAAAGTTATATGGATAAAGGTGAATTAGTACCAGACAGTGTAACTATAGGACTAGTGGAAGAAAGATTAAATCAAGAAGATGCAAAAGGAGGCTTTTTACTTGATGGTTTTCCTAGAACAGTAGAACAAGCTGTAGCCCTTGATAAAATTTTGGCAAAGACAAATAGAAAAATAGAAAAAGTTATAAACATTGATGTAGAAACATCTATTTTACTACCTCGTTTAACAGGAAGAAGAATTTGTAAATCATGTGGAACAACTTATCATTTAGTGTTTAATCCAACTAAAGTAGAAGGTGTTTGTGATAATTGCCAAGGTGAATTATACCAAAGAAGTGATGATAATGAAGAAACAGTTGCTAATAGATTAGAAGTTAATATTAAACAAACTGCTCCTCTTTTAGATTTCTATAATAGAAAAGAAAATGTAGTTGAAAATATTAATGGTGATCAGGATATTAAAGTTGTTTTTTCTGAAATCAAAAAAGTTTTAGATACACTTAAATAATCGGGGAGGAACGATATGGCAAAAGATGTCATCGAAGTAGAAGGTTTAGTAGTAGAAAACTTGCCTAATGCAATGTTTAAAGTAGAATTAGAAAATGGTCATATTATTTTAGCTCACGTTTCTGGGAAAATTAGAATGAATTATATAAGAATTTTACCAGGTGATAAAGTTACAGTTGAAATGAGTCCATATGACCTAACAAAAGGTAGGATAACTTATAGATTCAAGTAAGTTATAAACTCAAGGAGGAATAACGATGAAAGTAAGACCATCAGTTAAAAAAATGTGTGACAAATGTAAAGTAATTCGTCGTGGTGGTAAAGTATTAGTGATTTGCGAAAATGCAAAACATAAACAAAAACAAGGATAATTAGGAGGTGCAAAATTAATGGCACGTATCGCAGGTGTTGATATACCTCGTGAAAAACGAGTAGTAATATCATTAACATATGTATATGGTATAGGTTTAAAAACTTCTCAAAAAATATTAAAAGAAGCAGGAGTTTCTGAAGATATAAGAGTAAAAGATTTATCTGGAGAACAACTAGATAAAATTCGTGAAATAGTAGATAACTATAAAACAGAAGGTGACTTACGTAGAGAAGTATCATTAAATATTAAACGTTTAATGGAAATCGGATGTTATAGAGGAATTCGTCACCGTCGTGGACTTCCAGTGCGTGGACAAAATACTAAGAATAATGCTCGTACAAGAAAAGGTCCTAAGAAAACAGTAGCGAATAAGAAAAAATAGTTAGAATAGGAGGAGAATAAACACTATGGCTCGTAAACAACAATCACGTAAACGTCGTGTGAAAAAAAATATACAAAACGGAGTAGCACACATTCGTTCAACATTTAACAACTCAATAGTAACAATTACAGATGAGCATGGTAATGCAGTATCATGGTCAAGTGCAGGAGCATTAGGGATCAAAGGATCTAGAAAATCAACTCCATTCGCAGCACAAATGGCAAGTGAAGCAGCAGCTAAAAAAGCTATGGAACACGGAATGAAATATGTAGACGTAACAGTTAAAGGTCCAGGTTCAGGACGTGAAGCTGCTATTCGTGCATTACAATCAGCAGGATTAGAAGTAACATCAATTAAAGATGTAACGCCAGTTCCTCATAACGGTTGCCGTCCACCTAAACGTCGTCGTGTATAGTAAAAGCATAGACAAATTTAGAGGAGGTTTAACATAATGTTAGCAATAGAAAAACCAAAGATACAAATCGTAGAATTATCAACAGATGAAAAATTCGGTCGCTTTGTTGTAGAACCATTAGAGCGCGGTTACGGTACTACATTAGGTAATTCATTGAGAAGAATGTTAATCTCATCATTACCAGGTGCTGCAGCAAGATGTATAGATATTACTGGAGTGCAACATGAATTTTCAGCAGTTAATGGAGTAGTAGAAGACGTTACAGAAATTATAATGAACGTAAAAAATATTGCTTTCCAACTGTACTCTGATGAAGAAAAAATTGTTTCAATAAATGTAAAAGGACCAAAAGTTGTTACAGCAGCAGATATTGTATATGATTCAGATGTTGAAATATTCAACAAAGATCAACATATAGCAACAGTAGCAGAAGGTGGTAACTTTGAAATGTTAATCTATGTAGGAAAAGGACGTGGTTTTGTTCCAGCAGATGGAAATAAGAAACGTGAATTACCTATCGGTGTAATACCTATAGATTCAATATATACACCAATTGAGCATGTAAACTATACAGTAGAGAAAACTAGAGTAGGTCAAAGCACAGACTTTGATAAACTTACTATAGAAGTAAGCACAAATGGAACTATAAAAGCTCAAGATGCTTTAGGATTAGCTTCTAAGATATTAATTTCTCATTTAGAGTTATTTATGGAGATGTCAGAAGAAGCAGTTAATACAAGTGTCTTAGTTGCAAAAGAAGAAGATATTGTTGGACAAACATTAGAACTAACAATAGAAGAATTAGATCTTTCAGTACGTAGTTATAATTGTTTAAAACGTGCAGGAATTAATACTGTAAATGAATTAGCAAATAAAACTGAAGCTGAAATGATAAAAGTACGTAATCTAGGAAGAAAATCACTAGAAGAAGTACGTTTAAAATTACAAGATTTAAACTTAGGATTTAAAGAAGATTAGTAAGGAGGAACACTAATGGGTTACAGAAAATTAGGACGTACATCTGCTCATCGTAAAGCAATGTTAAGAAACTTAGTTACAGCTCTTATTGTACATGGAAGAATTGAAACTACGGTTACAAGAGCAAAAGAAGTTCGTTCATTAGCAGAAAAAATGATAACATTCGGTAAAAAAGGTGATTTAGCAGCAAGACGTAATGCAGCTAAATTTATGCAACCAGTAGCAGTAGCTACGGCTGATGGGAATAGCCAATTAGCACTTAAAAAACTATTTGAAGAAGTTGCACCAAAATATGCTGATCGCAACGGAGGATACACTCGTATTTTACGTGTAGGACCACGTCGTGGTGATGGAGCAGAAACTGCAATTATAGAATTAGTTTAATATAAAATAAAATTTTTCATACAACAATAACATACTACATACACACAAAATACAACACATACAACAACAATTTATTTAAACTAACTTGTTGGTCAAAAGAGTGCTTGAAATGCGTAAATGTAATTTACGTCGTCTAGCTCTAATACGTATCCTATCCTTAGTGAAGGTATAGGATACACTTTTGTACCGCAAATATTACCACAACAGATGAACACGCTTTGCAAAAAGGGTGTTTTTTATTTTAAAAGTGTAGATAATTTTTTATAAGAAAAAAGGTATATGATAATAAGTTTTAATAATCTGAGTATATAAATTTTTATATTATGAAAAGTTACTACTAATCAATTAATTATTTTAGGAGAATATAATGATTTTATTAGAGTTTATTATCTTTGTTATATTTAATAGGAAATTTAATATATAGGAGAAAGAGTGAAATGAAATTAGCTTTTATTAAAGTTATATTGAACTTCTTAATAATTATTTTTACAAATGCCATAATAATATCATTATTAATTCCTAATAGTGAAGATTACAGCTATCTAAATGAAAAATTTCCAACAGTTCAAGTTTTACTTATATTATTAATAATAATTGTGTCGGTTTCAATACTACAATTTTTATTTAGAAAAAAGTTATCAAAGAAAATTCCTTTTTTACGTTTAGATGTATGAGAGTATGAGATTTGTGAATACTATATTCAATGGGTAACTATTTATGTTTTAGTTTATCAATTTTTATTCGATGGGATTTCATCAATGTTCTAAATGTTACCAGAATTAAGAGCTAACCATAAATATGTATTTTCTGTTTTATTATCTCCAAATAATATAAATGTAGTTATACAACCACTACTAATATCAACATGGATATTAGTAATTATTGAGAAAATAAAATTACGAACAGAGCTTGAAGAATCATAATTATTGCAATAGTTTACGTATTGGTATATAATTATTATATCAATATATAATATGTTCATAACAATTTGTAATATAAGTTTTAAGTTTTTTAAGTGATTTGCATTTATTCTATTTATTATCTTTGAACAACTGTGCTGTAAATTTTATTATTGATAATAGATAGAAAGGAGATTTTTTCTAATGCAACAAGGAACAGTAAAATGGTTCAATGAAGAAAAAGGTTTTGGCTTTATTTCAGTTGAAGGTGGAAATGATGTTTTTGTTCACTTTACAGCTATCGAAAAAGAAGGATTTAAAACTTTAAAAGAAGGCGAAAAAGTTGAATTTGAAATTGAAAATGGTGATCGTGGACCACAAGCTTCAAAAGTAAATGTACTTTAATAAAAAACTCTACTAATTTATTAGTAGAGTTTTTTATTTTGAATGAAATAGGAAATTATTTGCTTATACTTATATAATTTGATAAAATTTAATTACATAATAGGATGTAAGAAGGAAATAAAATTAATGGATCATGAATACTTTATGCGAATAGCTATTGAAGAAGCGAAAAAGGCTTATATTAAAGGAGAAGTTCCAATAGGAGCAGTATTAGTAGTTAAAGGAGAAGTTATTGCTAAAGCTCATAATCTTCGAGAATTAGAACAACAAGTTTTAAATCACGCTGAAATATTAGTTATAAAAGAAGCTTGTGAAAAGATAGGATTTTGGCGATTAGATGATAGCTTTTTATATTCTACAGTAGAGCCTTGTGTGATGTGTAGTGGAGCTATTGTTCAAGCCCGTGTAGAGAATGTTATATATGGAGCTAGTGATAGTAAGAATGGATGTTGTGGTAGCAAAATAAATCTAGTTAATAGTGGTTTTTTTAATCATAATGCTAATGTGATTTCAGGAGTTTTAGCAGAAGAGTGCGGATTGTTAATGACTAATTTTTTTAAAGAATTAAGAAAGAATAAAAATAGTAATGAAGATAGAAAATGTTATAAAAAAATTTAACAGTAATATAATTTATAACTGTCCAAAATGTTATAACGATATGTATATAGAAAATAATAGTTTGAAATGCAGTTTAAATCATACTTATGATTTTTCGAAAAAAGGCTATGTACATTTAATAAATAATTATAAATCTAGTAAATATGATTATAAATTGTTTGAAGCTAGAGATTTTATTTTTTATAAAAATTTTTACAATCATATATATCTAGAAATAGTGAAAATACTTAGTGGACACAATTTTGACATTTTGGTAGATGTAGGTTGTGGAGAAGGGTATTATATTAGAAATTTAAAAGAATATTTTGGATATAAGTATTTTTTTGGTATAGATAATAGTAAAGATGCTATAGAGTTTGCTGTAAAAAAAGATAAGAAAAACCCGTATATGTTAGCAAATTTATCAAATTTACCATTTGCTAGTAATAGTGTTGATGTTGTTTTGAATATTTTGACACCAGCTAATTATAAAGAATTTACTAGAATAATTAAGAAAGGTGGCTTGTTAATAAAAATAATACCTACTAAAAATTATTTACGAGAAATTAGAGAGAAATTTTATGAACAAGAATATAGTAATGATGATACATTAATCTTGTTAGAAAAGAACTGTCAAATTTTGAGTAGAAATACAATAACAAAAACTTTTACAATAAATGAAGAGGAAGCTAAAAACTTTTTAGAAATGACGCCATTGACTTTTTCTAAAAATATAAAATTAGAAGATATTAATAGTTTACAAAAAATAACTGTAGAATTGGAGATAATAGTAGCAAAAGTTATGAAGTAAAGGAGGTAATAATTATGTATATTGCCTATAATAATAACGGAGAAATATGTAATGCTATTGAGGATGACATTATAAAAGGAGGAGAATATATCTGTCCTCTATGCAAAAACAAAGTTATTTATAAAAAAGGAAGGAAAATACAATCGCACTTTGCTCATTCTAAAAACAATAATTGTAAAATTACTACTTATAAAAAGGAGAGCAAAGAGCATTTAGAAGTTAAGAAAAATTTATATCAACATTTTAAAAACAAGTATAGTGATGTTCAAGTAGAATATATTTTTAAAATAGATGATAGTTTGCAAATAGCAGATGTCTACTTAGTTGATAAAAATATAGCTTTTGAGTATCAACGATCAGTTATTCCTTATGATTCTATAAAACAAAGGACACTAGGATATGAAAAAGCAGAAATAAAATTGGTATGGCTAATAGACGTCAATAAATTTGTTAAAGAATTAAGAAAAAGTAATGAAATTCTGTATATTAGATATGCACCTTTTGTGGATAATTTTTTAAACTATCACAAAGGGTGTATTTTTTTCTACGGTTATGATTATGAAAATAAGGCGATAGTCTTTTATCAGCTATGGTCGTATAATTTAAAAAAGAGAAATGCAATATGTAAGAAAACTGTATGTAAATTAGGGGATGTAGATTTTCCTCTTAATTTTAAGATTTCAAAAGATAATCTTCTATCACAAATTTATAGAAAAGATATAGAAAATTATATTTATGTTCAGTTAAAATATGATAAGACAGTAAAAAATAAACTTTTGGGAATGTTTTATAATCAAAGAATAGAACTTACGAATATACCTAAAGTTATAGGTATAAATTTTAATGAGCAGCTGCTGTTTAATACACCATTATTGATGTGGCAATTAGAAATGTATAGACTTTATAATTTAGGAAAGTCGTACGGAGAAATTTTTTGTAAATTAGGTAACTATATTAAGTTTAATAGCAGTATTTATATAAATAGTAGAATAAAAAGTCACGCATTGGAAAAAGTAGTAAAAGAATATTACAAGATTTTGGTAAATACATAGGGGGAAATTTTTTATGGATAGAGAGCTTTTAAAAGATAAAATCCTAACAGATAAAGAGAAATTAATTTTATTGTCCTTAGTTGCTATAGATAGCATTACTACATTAAAGATTCATAGAGTTCTTGAAAAAATAGAATGCCTAGAGGATTTAGAGCACATCACTTTGAAGAAATTTGTAAGTTATTTTGGAAAAAACAATGAAGAGAGCTTTGCAAAATTTCAGTACAATATGACTTTTAATTATAAAAAATATTTTGAATTTTATAATGTAGAGTATATTTTTTTTGATGATGAATATTATCCACAAGAATTTTTCCGTTTATATGACTATCCTTTTATTATATTTTATAGAGGAAATAAAGACTTATTTTTATTTCGACGAAAAATGTCAATAGTCGGCACAAGAAATAATACTAAATATTCTGAGAGAGCATTAGATGTAATAATTCCATTTTTATTAGATAATAATTTTGTTATAGTTAGTGGTATAGCTATGGGAGTTGATGGTTTGGCTCATCAAAAAACTATTAGAAATAAAGGTTATACTATAGGTGTAATCGCTCATGGGCATAATACAGTTTATCCAGAAGGAAATAAATACCTATATGATATTATGAGAAAAAAGCATTTAATAATATCAGAATATTTTCCTACGGCCAAAATACGAAAATATAGGTTTTTGGAGCGAAATAGACTTGTTGCCGGTTTTAGTTCGGCACTTTTAGTTACTGAAGCGGGTATTAGAAGTGGAACATCACGCACTATTGATTATGCATTAGATATAGGTATATCTGTTTTCTGTCTTCCTGGCAGATTTGGAGATAAGATGAGTATATCATTAAATGAATATATAAAAATGGGAGCCACTATGGTAAATAATCTACAAGATTTTAAAACGGAGTTAAATTTTTAAAAAAGATAAAAATAGAAATCATATTAAAAGATATGATTTCTATTTTTTTAACACTATAATTACAATTTTGTAATAAAAACGAAATAATATAGATACTAATTTGAAAAGATAGTTTGATATAATCTCTATAGTCAAGGAGTGAGATTATGTTATTTGATACGCATGCGCACTTAAATGATGATGCTTTTAAAGATGATTTAGAAGAAACTATACAAAGAGCAAAGGATAACGGTGTTAAACTTATTAATGTTGTAGGGTTTGATGATAAAAGCATAAAGAGTGCATTAGAAATTGCATCAAAGTATGATGAGATTTATTTAACAGTAGGCTGGCATCCAGTAGAAGCTATTGATTTTACAGATGAAAAATATGAAATGATAAAAAATATAGCACTTACTAATGAAAAAGTAGTGGCTATAGGAGAAATTGGACTAGATTATTATTGGGATAAGAGCCCTAAAGATATTCAAAAATATGTATTTCGTAAAATGATAACACTAGCAAAAGAGGTTAATAAACCTATAGTTATTCATTGTAGAGATGCTGTGGGAGATGTTTTGGAAATTTTAAAAGAAGAAAATGCCAAAGAAATAGGTGGTATTATGCATAGTTTTTCTGGATCTGTAGATAGCATGAAAATAGCTTTAAAAGAGAATTTTTATATTTCCTTGGCAGGACCAGTTACTTATAAAAATGCTAAACAACCTAAAGAAGTTGCTAAAGCATGCCCTCTAGATAAATTGTTAATAGAAACGGATTGTCCGTATCTACCCCCAGTACCTTTTAGAGGTAAAAGAAATGAGACAGGTTACGTTAAATATGTAGCTCAAGAAATAGCAGATTTAAGAGATATGAGTTACGAAGAATTAGTAAAAGCAACTTATACGAATGCTTGTAAGTTATTTAAAATATAAATTAGGAGAGAAAAATGTCAAAATTTAAGAAAATAGTAGTAGCATTATCAGTTACTACAGTTTTATCATCAGGAGCTTATATTGCTAACGAGGAGTATAATAAGGTAGCTCTTGCAATTCATTTAGATGATAACACTATAGGAGTTAAAGTAAAAAAAGGAACAGTTAGAGATATACTATCATCACAAGGTATCGAATTAGGTAATTATGATAGAGTAGAACCTTCAGCTGATACACATATTACAAAAGGAGAAACTATAAGGGTTTATAAAGCTCGTGATATTGTAATTAAAGATGGTGATAAAGTAGAAACACGTAAAACTACTTATAAAAAAGTTGAAGATATCTTAAAAGAGTTAGAAATAAAATTAGGTGAAAATGATAAAGTGACACCTGATTTAACGACAGAGGTAGGATTTGTAGATACTATAACTATTACTAGAGTTGATAAGGTGCAAGACGTAACAAAAGAAACTATTGCTTTTGAAACTGTAGAAGAAAAAGATGATAGTATGTATGTAGGTGAAAGAGCAGTAGTAACTTCTGGAAAAGACGGAGAAAAAGAAATCGTTAAAGAAACTGTTAAAGAGAATGGAAACATTGTATCTGAATCAGTAGTATCAGAAAATGTAACTGTTGAACCTGTTAAAGAAGTAGTTAAAGTTGGAACGAAAGAAAGAGTAGGTGGTGCAGTAGCATCATCATATAGTGGCAATAATGTTAATACGCAACAATATGCTTCTTATGGTGGAGGATCAGTAGTATTATCTAATGGTAATACAGCAGGATCTGTTGGATCTTATGCAGCACAACAAATGCAAGCAAGAACAGGGGTATCTGCATCGACGTGGGAGTACATAATTGCTCGTGAATCTAACGGTCAAGTAAATGCTCGTAATGCTTCTGGAGCTTCAGGATTGTTCCAAACTATGCCAGGTTGGGGATCAACAGCTACAGTAGAAGATCAAATAAATGCAGCAGTTAAAGCATACAATAGCCAAGGATTAAGAGCTTGGGGAGTATAAAATATTTAGTAAATTTATCTATAAATAATTGTTTGAAAAATTATTATTTATAGATAAATGTTTATTTCATACAGTATTGTGTTTTACGAGTATGTAACATATATTTAATTTTTATTTTAGTTGTATAATAATAGAGGTATTATGATAAGAGAGTGTAGTATTAAAGATTTAGAGAAAATAAAACAAATTAGTGAAAAAACTTTTTTAGAAACTTTTGAGAAAGATAACTTGAAGGAAAATTTAACTGAATATATAAACAATAATATAACTTTAGAAAAGTTGAAAAATCAGTTAATTAATAAAAATAGTTTTTTCTATTTTGTAATTTATGATAAGAATGTTGCAGGCTTTTTGAAGTTAAATATTGGTGATTCTCAGACAGAAAATATGGGGGAAAATTATTTAGAAATTGAACGTATTTACATTTTAGAGCAATACAAAGGTAAAGGATTAGGTAAGAAATTTATTGATTTTTCTTTAGATAAAGCAAAAGAACTATGTAAAAGTAAAGTTTGGCTTGGTGTTTGGGAACATAATTATCAAGCAATTAAGTTTTATGAAAAACTAAATTTTAGAGTAATAGGAAAACATAATTTTTATCTCGGTAGTGATAAGCAAACAGATTACATAATGGAAGTTAATATTTAAAACAAAAAGATATGTAGAGTATAAATTCTACATATCTTTTTATAATTTTAATTTAGAACTATTTCTTTTCTATTTTTTCCATATTTCTCATATATGGTCTTAAAACTTCAGGTATAGTAATAGATCCATCTTCATTTTGATAGTTTTCTATTATTGCAGCAACCGTACGTCCAACTGCTAGCCCAGATCCGTTTAACGTATGAGCAAATTCTACTTTTCCTGTATCTTTTCTACGGAATCTTATATTTGCACGACGTGCTTGGAAATCAGTACAGTTAGAGCAAGAGCTAATCTCTTTGTATGCGTCATAACTTGGAAGCCATACTTCTAAATCATAAGTTTTTGCACTAGAAAATCCAGTGTCTCCTGTACACAAAGTAATTACTCTGTATGGTAATTGTAATTTTTTAAGAATATTCTCTGCGTGAGAAGCCATAATTTCTAGTTGTTCATACGATTCTTCAGGTTTAGCAAATCTAACAAGTTCTACTTTATTAAATTGATGTAATCTTATAAGTCCTCTTGTATCACGGCCTGCACTACCTGCTTCTGATCTAAAGCAAACACTAAATGCAGTTAATCCTTTTGGTAAGTCTTCTTCATCTAATATTTCGTTATTATGATAGTTAGTTAATGGGACCTCTGCTGTTGGTATAAGCGTCATACCTTCTGACTCTATAGTGTAGACATCTTCTAAGAATTTAGGGAATTGTCCTGTACCGAAAAGAGAATTTCTATTTACAAGCTGAGGAACCATCATTTCTTCGTACCCATGTTCAGTAACGTGAGTATCAATCATAAAATTAATTAATGCTCTTTCTAACAATGCTCCTGCATTTTTGTAAAATAAAAATCTACTTCCTGCTACTTTTCCTGCACGTTCAAAATCAACTATATCTAAATCTTCTACTAAATCCCAATGTGCTTTTGGTTCAAAACCAAATTCTCTAACTTCACCTATTCGACGTACTTCAATGTTTTCTGTTTCATCTTCTCCAGTAGGAGTTTCATCAGAAACTAAGTTTGGTATTCTAGAAATAATATTGTGAAGTTTTTCATCTATTTGTTTAACTTCTAAATCTAGATTAGCAATTTCATCAGAAACTTTCTTCATTTCATTAATAACTGCCAAGGCATCTTCTTTTTTTCTCTTTAAAATAGCAATTTCTTCGCTAGTTTTGTTACGTAGAGCTTTTAAATCCTCTACCTTAACTAATAATTCACGGCGAGTTTTATCTAATTCTAAAATAGTGTCAACTACAGCTTCATCGTCTCCGCGTTTTTTAATTTTTTCTTTTACTAATTCTGGTTGTACTCTTATTAATTTAATATCTAACATATTTTTTCCTCCTAAATATAAAAATAAAAGTCCCTTACGTCTATAATATAAACGTAAGGGACGATAAAATTTCGTGGTTCCACCCTAATTCTGCCTAAGGCACTTTACTTTTTTACATAAAAGTTAATGTATTTGACTTTAACTATAGTAGAATTTTAAAAATGAAATTGAGTATTTTCAGCTAACATACTCTCTCTAAAAATTTCAATAATTTAAAACATGTCTATAATCAAATAAGTGTTATTTAATTTGATTACTATTTTACATTTAATGATTTATTTTGTCAATACATAATTTTAAAAAATTTTTTTAGTTAATAAATTATTAAGAAAAAATTGTATGAATTCAAAATAGATAAAATTTTTTAAAAAAAAGTTAAAAAAAATAAAAAAAAATCAAAAACTGTTATATATCTAACAAGACATTTTATAAAAGTTGATATATAATATAAATATAGTAATCGATTACTCAATAAAGAAAATATGGTTGATGAGTGTGGGAGAGTCTCATTCGAGCACCGAAGGTACAAGTTAGTAATTAGCAATTTCTAATGAAATTCTCAGGTAAAAGAACCACAGTCGGACAAATTCTGAAATTTAATAACTATTAAACAACAGAAAGAAATGCTTGATATTATTTCTTTCTGTTGTTTTTATTAGGAGTTAATTATGATTTTAATAACTAATAATCCAAGATTTAAAAAACTAGATATAAAAAATTTAAAAATAGAATATTATGATACAGATTATTTTCATATTTTAGAAATAACTCGTGATTATGTTCATAAAAATTATGAAATATTGACACATCCTTTATATGGAAGTGTAAAGCCAAATGAAACTATTTATAGGACTATTTTGGTGACTAAGAATGATAGCTTAAACTATAATTCTGTAACATTAATATCTGAAGCTATAGATACTTTTATTAAATTCAAAAAAAATAAAGTAACGCCCACTTGGAATGATAAGGTAAAAGATGATTTTAGTGTTATAGATTATGACTTATTAATAAATGCTATAAAGAGAATAATAAATTAAAAAGGAGGTACTATATGGCAGAACATTTTGATCTAATAATTATAGGTTCGGGACCGGCTGGTCTATCATCTGCACTCTATGCATCAAGAGCAAAACTTAAAACATTAGTTTTGGAAAAAGGTAAAAATGGAGGTCAAGCAGCTTCGACACACCTTATTGAGAATTATCCAGGATCAATAGAAAATCCTACAGGTCCAAACTTGATAAATAGAATGCTAGAACAAGCTAAGAGTTTTGGTGCGGAGATTCGTAAGGAAGAGGTTATAGAAGTAGACTTTTCTGGTGATGAAAAAATAGTTAAATGTAAGAGTGGAGATTTATCTGCTAAAGCAGTAGTTATAGCTACAGGAGCAACGCCTAGAAAGATGGATGCTCCAGGTATTAAAGAATTATCAGGTAAAGGTGTATCTTATTGTGCAACCTGTGATGCGGATTTCTTCCAGGACTTAGATGTATATGTTGTAGGTGGAGGAAATAGTGCTATAGAAGAAGCTATATTCTTGTCTAAATTTGCACGTTCGGTAAATATAGTTCATATGCTATCAGATTTCCAATGTGAAAATATAATTTTAGAGAAAGCTCAAAATACGCCTAATATTACTATTAAGACTCGTACAGTAGTACAAGAGGTAAAAGGTGATGGTATTTTAGAAGCAATAGTATTCAAAAACCTAGATACAGATGAAGTTTATGAAATAGAAGCTGATGAAGATGATGGAACTATGGGATTATTTATCTTTATAGGATATGTACCACAAACAGAATTATTTAAAGATAAAGTAGATTTAAATAGTAATGGCTATGTAATCGCTAGTGAAGATACAAAAACTAGTGTTCCAGGAGTTTTTGTTGCAGGTGATTGTAGGATAAAAGAAATACGTCAAGTAGTTACAGCTGCTTCTGATGGGGCGGTATCAGCTATTATGGCAGAAAGATACATTAGTGAAAAATTTGAATAATAAATAATTAGGAGGGCTAAAATATGTTAGCAGTAGATAAAACTACTTTTGAAGCAGAGGTTTTAGAAGCAGAAGGTTATGTTTTTGTAGATTTTTGGAGTGAGGGATGTGAACCTTGTAAGGCACTTTTACCAGAAGTTCATAAATTAGCAGAAAAATATAGTGGAAATATGAAATTTGTTTCTTTGGAAACAACAAAAGCTAGAAGATTAGCCATTAAACAAAAAGTTTTAGGGTTACCTACACTTGCAGTATATAAAGATGGTGAAAAATTAGAAGAGGTTACAAAAGATGATGCTACTATAGAAAATATAGAAGCATTGATAACAAAATATATTTAAATTAAAGGAGGAGCAAGATATGCGTCTTGAACTAGGAAAAATTCAAATTAAAGACATTCAATTTTCTTCAGAGTCAAAAATAGAAGGAAATATACTGTATGTTAATAAAGAAGAGCTTATAAAAGCTATATGGGATGATGAGAATATTGTTTCAGTTGATATCGATATAGCTAAGCCAGGGGAAAGTGTCCGTATAACACCTGTAAAAGATGTAATAGAGCCTAGAGTAAAAGTAGAAGGGCGAGGAGGAATTTTCCCAGGAATACTATCTAAAGTAGATACAGTAGGAGAAGGTAAAACTATAGCACTAAAAGGTATGGCAGTAGTTACTACAGGTAAGATAGTAGGATTCCAAGAAGGCATTATTGATATGACTGGAATAGGTGCTGATTATACACCATTTTCTAAATTAAATAATTTAGTAGTTATAGCAGAGCCGGCAGACAATGTAAAACAACATGATCACGAAAAAGCTGTTAGATATATTGGGTTCAAAGCTGCTAAATATTTAGGAGAATTAGCTCGTAATTTAGAGCCAGAAGAAACAGTAGTATATGAAACAAGACCATTGTTAGAGCAAATAGCAGAATATCCAGATTTACCTAAAGTTGGATACGTATATATGTTACAAACACAAGGATTATTACATGATACTTATGTTTACGGTGTAGATGCAAAACAAATAGTTCCTACTATCCTTTATCCTACAGAATTAATGGACGGGGCAATTGTTAGTGGAAACTGTGTGTCAGCGTGTGATAAAAACCCAACATACGTACACTTAAATAATGGAATTGTTGAAGATTTATATGAAAAACATGGTAAAGAAATTAACTTCTTAGGAGTTATAATTACTAACGAAAATGTTTATTTAATGGACAAAGAAAGATCTTCTAACTGGACTGCAAAATTAAGTAGTTATTTAGGATTAGATGCCGTAATAATCTCACAAGAAGGATTTGGTAATCCAGATACAGACTTAATAATGAACTGTAAAAAAATAGAAAATGAAAATATAAAAACTGTTATCGTTACCGATGAATATGCAGGTCAAGACGGAGCAAGTCAAAGTTTAGCAGATGCAGACGCAAAAGCTGATGCAGTAGTTACTGGAGGAAATGCTAATGAAGTAGTAGTTCTGCCTAAACTAGATAAAATTATAGGACATATAGATGTTGTTAATGTCATAGCTGGAGGAAATCAAGATTCTCTAAGAGAAGATGGAACTATAGAAGTAGAAATTCAAGCTATTACAGGTTCAACAAATGAAACAGGATTTGGATATTTATCAACAAAAACATATTAATTAATGGAGGAAAAAGATAATGAGTAGTCTAAAAAATAAAAAGATAGTTATTATCGGAGACCGTGACGGAATTCCGGGATTAGCTATAGAAGAATGCGTAAAAACTATAGAGGGGACTGAAGTAGTATTTTCATCTACTGAGTGTTTTGTCTGAACGGCTGCAGGCGCTATGGACTTAGAAAACCAAAAACGTGTTAAAGAAGCTGCTGATAAATATGGAGCAGAAAACGTTGTGGTATTACTAGGTGCATCAGAAGCCGAAGCTGCTGGTCTAGCAGCTGAAACAGTAACTGTTGGAGATCCAACATTTGCAGGAGTTTTAGCAGGAGTTGCATTAAACTTAGCTGTGTATCATGTATTAGAAGAAGAAGTAAAAGAACAATTTGATCAAGCTGTTTATGAAGAACAAATGGGTATGATGGAAATGGTTCTAGACGTGGATGAAATTTCTCAAGAAATGCAAGATATACGAGGATAGATTTGGTAAAAGGAGGATAAGCAAAATGTCGAAAATTAGAGTAGTACATTATATAAATCAATTTTTTGCTGGAGTTGGTGGAGAAGAGAAGGCTCATATCGAACCAGAACTTAGAAAAGAATTGCCACCTATATCTACACAGCTACAAGCAGGATTAGGAACAGATTTTGAAGTAGTAGCTACTGTAGTATGTGGTGATAGTTACTTTAATGAAAACTTAGAAGTTGCACAAGATATTTTAATTAAAATGATTGAACGTGAGAACCCACAATTATTTATAGCAGGACCTGCGTTTAATGCTGGGCGTTACGGAGTTGCTGCAGGAACTATAACTAAATTAGTTCAAGAAAAACTTAATATTCCTGCTGTAACAGCTATGTACATAGAAAATCCAGGAGTAGATATGTACAAAAAAGATATCTACATTATCGAAACAGCAGATAGTGCAGCTGGTATGAGAAAGAGTTTACCTAAATTAGCTAGATTTGCTGCAAAATTTGCTAAAGGAGAGGAAATACTATCTCCTAAAGAAGAAGGATATATAGCAAGAGGTATAAGAACTAATTTCTTCCACGAAGAAAGAGGATCTAAACGTGCAGTAGATATGCTTATTAAGAAAATAAAAGGAGAAGAGTTCGAAACAGAGTATCCTATGCCTGATTTCGATAGAGTTGAGCCAAATGCTGCGATCAAAGATTTATCAAAAATAAAGATTGCTTTGGTAACTTCTGGAGGTATTGTACCTAAAGGAAATCCAGATCATATTGAATCTTCTTCTGCTTCAAAATATGGAGAATATTCTATTGCAGATTTCAAAGATTTAACGGAAGAAACTCACGAAACAGCTCACGGAGGATATGACCCAGTTTATGCTAATTTAGATGCAGATAGAGTATTACCTGTTGATGTGATGAGAGATTTAGTTGCAGAGGGTGTAGTAGGAGAATTACACGAGAAATTCTATACTACAGTAGGTAATGGTACTGCAGTAGCAAGTGCGAAAAAATATGCTTCAGAGTTTAGTCAAAAATTACTTGCAGATGGAGTTCAAGCTGTTATCTTAACATCTACTTGAGGTACGTGTACTCGTTGCGGTGCAACGATGGTTAAAGAAATCGAAAGAGCAGGAATACCAGTAGTACATATGTGTACAGTAGTTCCTATTTCGTTAACAGTTGGAGCTAATAGAATAGTACCAACAATCGCTATACCTCATCCATTAGGTAATCCAGCATTAGATAAAGCTGATGAGAAAAAACTAAGAAGAAAATTAGTAGAAAAAGCACTAAAAGCCTTAACTACAGAAGTTGAAGGACAAACAGTATTTGAGTAATACTGCATAACAAAAGAAAGGGGATAGGAGAGAAGGGTTACTTAGTCTTCTCTCCTAAAATGAAAAATGAACTATCCAGTATTTAAAGGAACAGGATATGTATTAATTCATACACCTGATATGATAGTTGAGAATGGATCAACTTGTGAAATAGAAAAAATAACAAATCCTGATTCAGAATTTTTAAAAGAAGTAAAAAATCATATTAGAACTTACGATGAAGTAGTAAACTATTTACCTAATCAAGTATATATAGGTAATAAAAAACCAGAAGATTTAAATAACTATCCTATGCCATGGTATGATATTAAAGATTACCAAGGAAATAGATTTGGTAAATTTGGTCAAATAGTTCCGCAAGATGAGTTCATAGCTATTATGCAACTTTGTGATACATTTGATTTGGTGAAGTTATCAGAAGAGTTTGTTACTGCTGTAAAACCTAAAATTGAAGAAAATTTCCCTGAATTAAGTTACCTATTTGATAAATTAAAAGGTAGTGATGTTTCTACGTTAGAAAGTGGTAGTCAACCATTAATTAATGATGGAAAAATAGTGGGATACATAAAAAAAGCTCACGACGTAGATGTCAATTTAAATGCTCATGTTATATTTGAAAATCTAGTAGTAAAAGCTTCAGGAGTAATATCAGTATTAGAATTATTTAAGAATACAGACACTAGATTAGAAGATATTGATTATGTTATAGAATGTTCAGAAGAGGCGTGTGGAGATATTAACCAACGTGGAGGAGGAAATTTTGCCAAAGCTATAGCAGAAACATGTAACTTGATTAATGCAACAGGGTCTGACGTGCGTGGATTCTGTGCGGCACCAGCTCATGCGTTGATAAATGCTTCATCTCTAGTTCAAGCTAAAGTTTATAAGAATGTATTAGTAGTAGCTGGTGGAGCAAGTGCAAAATTAGGTATGAATGCCAAAGATCATGTAAAAAAAGGATTACCTGTTTTAGAAGATGTTTTAGGTGGATTTGCAGTACTAGTTTCTGAAAATGATGGCAAGAGTCCAGTAGTCAGAACAGATTTAGTAGGAAAGCATAATGTTGGAACAGGATCTTCACCACAAGCAGTAATGTCTGCTTTAGTAATAAGTGGTTTAGAAAAAGCAGGTTTAAAAGTTACAGATGTTGATGTATTTTCAGTAGAAATGCAAAACCCTGATATAACTAAAGCGGCTGGTGCAGGAAATGTTCCAGAAGCTAATTACAAAATGATTGGTGCATTAGCAGTAATGAGAGGCGATATAGAGAAGAAAGACTTGAAATCATTTATTGAGAATAAAGGACTTCCAGGATGGGCGCCAACACAAGGACATATTCCATCAGGTGTACCTTATTTAGGATTTATGATGGATGATCTTACTACTGGAGATAAGAATAGAGCTATGGTTATAGGTAAGGGAAGTCTGTTCTTAGGAAGAATGACTAACCAGTTTGATGGTGCATCATTTATAGTAGAGAGAAATAGCGGAATAACAGAAGAAACTAATACTGTGTCGAAAGATGAAATAAGAAAAATTATAGCAGAATCAATAAGAAAATTTGCTCAAAATATAGTAGAAGAGTAGAGGTGATGCTGTATGAGTAAAAAAATAGTTTCAGAAGTTTTATTAGAACTAGCAGATTCTATAGAAACAGGAAATTTTAGAAAAAAACTTAAAGTAGGATTAACCACTCTAGGAAGTGAACACGGTACAGAAAATCTTATAGCAGGGGCAAAATTGGCGAAAAATGACTTGTTTGACATAGTTTTAATAGGTCAAGGACACGAAGATTTTGAAAGTTATAAAGCTACTACAGAAGAAGAAAGCCATAAGATAATGGAACAGTTATTAGACACTGGAGAAATAGCATCGTGTGTAACATTACATTATAACTTTCCTATAGGTGTTTCTACTGTAGGACGTGTGATAACACCAGCAAAAGGAAAAGAAATGCTTATTGCAACTACTACAGGAACATCTTCTACAGATAGAGTAGAAGCAATGGTAAGGAACGCTATTTACGGTATTGCTACAGCAAAATCAATAGGAATAAAAGAACCTACGGTAGGGATAATAAATATTGATGGGGCACGTCAAGTAGAAAAAACACTATTAAATCTAAAAAACAATGGCTATAATTTTGAATTTACAGAATCACAAAGATCTGATGGAGGCTCAATAATGCGTGGTAATGATTTACTTATGGGAACTCCTGATGTTATGATTACAGACTCTTTAACTGGCAATATATTTATGAAGCTGTTCTCTTCTTATCATACAGGAGGAGATTATGAAGCTCAAGGTTATGGATACGGTCCAGGTATTGGTGAGGACTATTCTAGAAAAATTCTAATATTATCACGAGCATCAGGATCAACAGTAGTAGCAAAATCACTACAATATGCTTATGAAGTAGCTTTAGGAGAAGTCGATAAAATAGCTAAAAAAGAATTTGTAGAAGCTAAAAAAGCAGGTTTAGAACAAATATTAGGAGAATTAAAAAATAAAAAACAAACATCAACTAGTGATGAAAAAGTAGTTATGCCTCCTAAAGAAACTGTTACAGCTTCTATAGCAGGAGTAGATATTTTAGACTTAGAAGATGCTGTAAAAATATTATGGCAAAAAGGTGTTTATGCCGAAAGTGGAATGGGTTGTACAGGACCTATTATCTTAGTAAATGAAACAAAAGAAGAATTAGCTACAACAATATTACAAGAAAGTAATATGCTAGCTTAAAAGAAAAGCGATACACATAATAATTGTGTGTATCGCTTTTCTTGTTTATTGTATAATTATATTATTTTTTATAGTTTAGATACTATTCTTTTTTGAATTTCTATGAATTGTTCATCAGAAAGTTTTTCTGACGGATATTTTATTTCTAAATTATCAAAATGTAAATCTTTGTCTTTATATCTAGGAACTATATGGAAATGAAGGTGGAATACAACTTGTCCAGCAAATTCTTCATTATTTTGGAATATGTTAACTCCGTCTGCTCCAAAACTGTCTTTGACAGCATTAGCTATTTTTGGAAGTGCAGCCCCTATATGACTGGCAGTTTCACTGTCACAATCTAAAATGTTTTTACAATGTTTTTTGGGGATAACTAGAGTGTGACCCTTTGTAACAGGAAATATGTCCAAAAATGCATAAACAAAATCATCTTCATAAATTTTGTAGCTAGGTAATTCATTATCTAATATTTTTTCAAAAATTGTTTTTTCCATAAAATTTCTCCTTAATTAAGATTTTTAAGAGTAGTATTTAGTAACTTTTTAAGGTTAATACTAATTTGTTGTGCTGTTTTTAGTACGTGTTCGTGATCGTGATTTTTTTCTTGTATACCAGTTGCCATATTAGTTACGCAAGATAACACTGCTACTGGAAGCCCTGCATGATTAGCTGCTATTACTTCGGGTACAGTAGACATTCCTACTAAATCACACCCCATAGTTTTGAAAGCTTTTATTTCGGCACGAGTTTCGAAATAAGGTCCCATAAAGAATCCATATGTTCCATGATGTAAAGTAATATTTAATTCTTTAGCAGAAGAAGATAAACTTTCTACTAATGTAGGATTAAACGGCGTAGTCATATCCACAAATCTCTCACCAAGTCGTTCGTCATTAACTCCGATAAGTGGATTATCAGTGACTAAAGATATAAAATCATCTAAACAGACGATATCGCCTTCTTTGTAATTTGTGTTTATAGCTCCACAAGCATTTGTAATAAATAGTCCCTTAATGTTCATAAACTTAACTACATAAGTCATAAAAGCTACATCTTTCATACTATGACCTTCGTAGTAATGCAAGCGCCCGTTTAGCACCATAACAGTTTTTCCAGAAATTTGTCCAAAAGTTAATTTATTAGCATGACCTTTAACATTAGATGTAGATTTATTTCCAGGAAAATTAGGAATATCAGAATAACTAAGTTCTTTTTGATTTTCTAATTCTAAAGTTATCCCACTACCTAAAACTACAGCGTAGTCAATATCTTTTCCATAAAAATCATTTATAAAATTAGCAGCTTCGGTTATTTTGTCATAATAAGTCATATTAATTCTCCTTGTAGTTTATTATATAAAAAATTATATCAAAAAATAACATAAAAATAAATAGAGGTTACATACATCTTAAAATATAAAAAAACGTTTGCATTTTGTTTATTAATATGTTATATTTTAGGTGTATTACATAGTAAGGAGGATATTATGAAAAAAATATTAAAACAAGTAGCAATCTTAGTTTCTATAATACTAATTTTTATTGGTTGCTCTTCTAAAAATAAAGAGTCTGAAGACAAATCTAGTTATAAAATAGGAGTAGTAGTCGGAGAAGGAGGAGTAAAAGATAAAAGTTTCAATCAGGCTAATGTGGAAGCTGTTCAGTCGTGGGCTAAAGAGAACGATGCAACGGCACATCCACCTATAGAAAGCAAGAGCGCTGCTGATATAAATACTAATTTACAAAACGTTTCATCTAAATCAGACATAGTTTCTGTAGCAGGTTATGATTTTGAAAAAGAACTTCCAAAAATTGCAGAGAAAAATAAAGATGTTAAATATATCTATATAGACATGGAAGCAAAAGGAGATAATATCGTATCTGCTGTTTTCAAAGAGCAAGAAGCGGGATATTTAGCAGGATATGTAGCAGCATTACAGTCAAAAACTGGAAAAGTAGGCTTTATAGGTGGACTAAAAATACCACCAGTAGCTAAATTTGGTTTAGGATTTGTGCAAGGTGCTAAAGAAGCAAACCCTAATATCGAAGTAATTTACAATTATAGTGGTAGTTTTGCAGATATTAATAAAGGAAAAACTATAGCTGCAACTATGTATGACGAAGGAGCAGATGTAATATTTACAGCTGCTGGTAATACAGGAAATGGTGCTATAAAAGAAGCGCAAGAGCGAGCAGTAAATGACCTTAAAGATAGTGGAGAGATAAAACATTGGGTTATCGGTGTTGATAAAGACCAATATGAAGAGGGTACTTTCAAAGCTAAAGATAAAGATGGAAAAGATGTAGAAAAATCAGTTATTTTAACTTCAGCAATGAAAAAAGTAGATGTTGCTGTGAAAAATATTTTGGATAAAATTAAAGCGGGTACTTTCCAAGGAAATACTACATTGATTTTTGGAATAAAAGAAAATGGATTAACTTTACCTAACAATAATCCTAACTTATCTGAAGATATAGCATCTAAGGTCAAAGCTATTATGGAAAAAATATCTTCAGAAGAAATAAAAGTAAAAGATGACGAAAAATCTTTAACAGAATCAGAAAAGATGATTGTTAAAGGAGAACTTTAGAGAAAATTGTAAGATATTGTTTATGATAATAATTCATAAAAAACGACTAAAAAAATAAAATTCAAATATATACAGATTAATGAAAGCGATATTTCCGAACTTTCATAATCATATATTAAAATATAGAATAAAAATATTGATATTTAAAAAATTTTATGATATCATTTTCTTATAAAATAAAACTCAAAGGAGACAATTTTTTTATGAAAAAGTTATTTTCATTTGTAGCAGTAGTTTTATCAACTGCTCTAATATTAGTAGGATGTTCTTCTAAGTCTGGGAGCAATGGTAGCAGTTCTTCAGGACTAAAAGTAGCAGTAGTTACTGATGAAGGGGGAGCAAAAGATAAAAGCTTTAACCAAAGTAATGTTGAAGCTGTAGAAGCTTGGACAAAAGCTAATGGTGGTACAGCACAACAACCTATTGAAACTAAAAGTCAAGATAAAATAGTTCCTAACTTAGAAACAGCAGCAAAAGTTTCTGATGTAGTTTCTATAGCTGGATTCTATTTTGAGAACAGTTTACCAGAAGTTGCAGACAAATATAGCGATAAGAAATTCATTCTTTTAGATGGTGTAGTAGATAAAGAAAATGTAGTATCAACTACTTTCCAAGAGCATGAAGCAGGATATTTAGCAGGATATGCAGCAGCATTACAATCTAAAACTGGAAAAATAGGATTTGTTGGAGGAGCAAAAATTCCAGCAGTTGTTAAATTCGGTGTAGGGTACATTCAAGGTGCTAAAGCAGCTAATCCAGATATTCAAATATTCTATCAATACAGTGGCTCATTTACTGATTCTAATAAAGGAAAAACATTAGCTGCAACTATGTATGATGAAGGTGCAGATGTTATTTTCGCAGCAGCAGGTGGAACAGGAACAGGTGTTATTAAAGAAGCACAAGAAAGAGCAATAAATGACCTTAAAGATAGTGGAGAAGTTAAACACTGGGTAGTTGGTGTTGATAAAGATCAATACGAAGACGGTGTATTCAAAGCTAAAGATAAAGATGGAAAAGATGTAGAGAAATCTGTTATTTTAACTTCTGCAGTTAAAAATATTAATGTTGCAGTAACAAAAGCACTAGATTCTATTAAAAATGGAACATTCAAAGGTGGAAAAGCTAACGCTGTAGTTTTAAGTATTAAAGACAATGGTGTAGGAGTACCAGAGAAAAACCCAAATCTTACAGATGAGATTTATAAAAAAGTTATTGCAGCTGGAGAAGAATTGAAATCAGGAGCAGTTAAAATTGTAGAAACTGGTGAAGAATTACCAAATAAAGATAACTTAAAAGGCGAAGCTTAATTCTTTGATTACTAAAAAGAGTCTAGATACTAGGCTCTTTTTAGTTTTATATAAAACTTAATAGAGTTTTATTTTTCATATTAAACTTATACTTAAATACAAAAGAAAAAATACAAAAAGTTTTAGAAAAACATATACTATATAAGAAAAATATATTATAATTATATTGTACAAAATTATTGAAACGAGGTGCCTATATGTATGCAATAGAAATGCTAAACATCACAAAAAAGTTTGGTGACTTCTACGCAAATAAAGATATAACTATTCAGGTTAAGAAAAATGAAGTACACGCACTATTAGGTGAAAATGGAGCTGGTAAATCAACTCTTATGTCTGTTCTTTTTGGTATGTATCATCAAGAAGAAGGAACTATAAAGCTAAATGGTAAAGAAGTTAAAATTAAAGATCCTAAGCATGCCAATCAGTTAGGAATAGGGATGGTACACCAACACTTTAAATTGATTAAAAACTTTACTGTTGCAGAAAATATTATATTAGGAATGGAAGAAGTAAAAAGTGGAAAGATAGACATGGAAAATGCTTCTAAAAAAATATATGATTTATCTGCAAAATACGGGTTACAAGTAGATCCAAATGCTTTAGTAAGTGATATAACAGTAGGTATGCAACAAAGAGTAGAAATTTTGAAAATGTTGTATCGTGATGCAGAAATATTAATTTTTGATGAACCTACTGCAGTATTAACACCAGCGGAGATTGAAGAATTTCTGGTTATTTTGAAAAATTTACAAAGTGAAGGAAAAACAATTTTATTAATTACTCACAAACTTAATGAAATTATGGCAGTAGCAGATCGTTGTAGTATTATTCGTCGTGGTGAGTATTTTGGAACAGTTGAGATAGAAAACACTACAAAAGAAGAATTAGCCAGTCTAATGATAGGAAAAGATTTAGAAATTATAAATTATCAAAGATCTCGAGAAGGTAAAGAAAATATACTAGAAGTTAAAGGTGTTTATGCAGACACTGATGAGAAAAAAGATATTTTACACGATTTTAACTTAGAAGTTAAAGAAAAAGAGATTTTAGGTATTGCAGGTGTTGATGGTAATGGACAGCAACAATTTGTAGAAGTACTTAATGCTTTATTAAAACAAACTGCAGGAAATATAATTTTCAAAGGGCAAGATATTTCTAAATTATCTACTGCAAAAAGAAAAGAGTTAGGATTAGAAATTATTGCTGAAGATAGACATAAAGATGGGTTAGTATTGGATTTTAGTATTGAAGAAAATTCAATTTTAGAAAATTATTATACTTCAAAATTTGCAAAAAAAGGATTTTTACAACAAAAATCTATCACGAAATTTGCAAAACATTTATGTGAAAAATATGATGTTCGTAAAGCGGGAACAGAGAAAATAGCAGCTCGTAGTATGAGTGGAGGTAATCAACAAAAATTAATTATAGGACGAGCTTTAGAGTTAGATCCTAGCCTTATAGTAACAACTCAACCGACAAGGGGGCTTGATGTTGGAGCTATTAATGGTATTCATAAAATGTTAATTGATTATCGTGATAAAGGAAACGGCGTATTATTAATTTCTTATGATTTAGATGAAATTTTGACATTATCAGATAGAATAGCTGTTATTCATAACGGAAACATTATAGATGTGGTTGATAATGACGAAAAAGTAACAAAAGAACAATTAGGTCTATTAATGGCCGGAGTTAAAAAATAGGAAGGAGATTTAAGAATGTATAAAATATTAACCAATGCTATTCTACCTATACTGGCTTCATTTTTAGTCGGAGCTATTATAGTATTAGCTATAGGGGCATCTCCTGCTGACGTTATAGCTATTATGCAATCGGTAGTTACGGATAGAGGTAATATATCAGAAATTATTATTTCGACTATACCTTTGGTATGTACAGGTTTGTCTATAGCTTTCGCATTTAGAACAGGATTATTCAATATAGGGGCAGAAGGTCAATTCATTATGGGTGGTCTTATGTCAGGATTTGTTGCTATAAGTATGCAAGGATCTAACTTCTATTTAGTTTTAACTTGTAGTGTTTTAGCAGGTATTTTAGCTGGAGGTCTTTGGGCTTCTATTGCAGGATATTTAAAAGCTAGATTTAATATAAGTGAAGTAGTTGTAACAATTATGTTAAACTATACAGCACTATATTTTGTTCAATTTTTTGTTCCTAAGTATATACGTGGAACTAATGACGTTGTTTCAAAATTAATAGTTGATGCAGATGGAAAAACTAGCTATTTGTATAATAGTTTTATTTATTCAATATTTGGAAACAGTCGATTAGGATCAGACTTAATATTTGTTATAGTAAGTTTAATTATTTTCTATATTTTAATGGAAAAGACAGTTTTTGGATACGAATTACGTTCAGTAGGATTTAATAGAAATGCTTCGGAATTTGTTGGTATGAAAGTAAACAGAAATGTTATTTTATCAATGTTTATTTCGGGAGCTTTTGCTGGATTAGGTGGAGTTCTTTATAATATGGGGCCTGTTGGTCAAGTAGTTGTAAGTTCAACATTCCAAGGGTATGGATATATGGGTATTGCTGTGGCTCTTATAGGTGCTAATACTGCAATAGGAGTTTTATTAGGAGCATTATTGTTTGGGTTTTTATCAGTTCTTACACCGCTTCTTACGTTTGTCGGTATACCAAAAGATATATCTAATATTTTAATAGGATTAATCGTTCTATTCGTAGCAGCTAAAGCTATGTTTGAAAATAAATTTTTAGCAAAACTTTTTGCAAAAAGTAAAAAAACGAAAGGAGAAAAATAGATGAATACATTTTTATCACTATTAGACTCTATGTTGCAATATACAGCACCTATACTAATAGCTGCAATAGGAGGTTTCTATTCAGAAAAAAGTGGGGTTGTTAATATTGCATTGGACGGATTTGTAATTTTTGGTGCTTTTATTACGTCTATATTTGCAACTAGTTTATTCGCTGGAGAGCCTACATTTGCACAATTAGTATTGTGTTTAGTAGTAGCTACATTGGCTGGAGGAATCTTCTCTGTACTTCATGCATTTATAAGTATTAACTTAAAAGCTGATCAAGTTATTTCGGGTACAGCAATTAATTTAATGGCACCAGCAATAGCATTGTTTTTAGTTAATCACTACAATGGAACTTATGAATTATTATTAAAAACAGGATTTCCTAGATATTCTATAGTAGGAAAGTTAACTGTTTATCCAACTATTGTTTTAGCTATCATAATAGTAATTGCTACATACTACTTAATATATAAGAGACCATTTGGATTGCGTCTGCGTTCTGTGGGTGAAAATCCTCAAGCCAGCGATTCACTAGGTTTAAATGTATTTAAATATCGTTATATCGGTGTAATTGTATCAGGATGTTTAGCAGGGCTTGCTGGAGGAATAATAGCTACTACATTCAGTCAAGGATTTAATGCTTCGATGACAGTATACGGATTTGGATATTTAGCTCTAGCAGCATTAATATTCGGTAAATATAATCCTATAACTGTAACATTATCAGCGTTATTCTTTGGAGGAACTAAAGTTTTTGCAGAAAAAGTATCTATTTTGGCTCCAGATTTACCAGTACCGGTATCATTTTGGAATATGTTCCCATTCGTAGCAACTATTATAGCTTTAATAGTGTTCTCGAAGAAATCTTCAGCACCAGAGGCTTTAGGTATTCCTTACGATAAAGGGTTAAGATAAAAGAAAAATGGTATATAATATTCAGTGTAGTGAAAAAAAATCTCTATGCTGAATATTTTTTGGTTAAAAAATATATTTATATAGTATTTAATATAAAGAATTAAAATTTTTATGTTAAATATTTTTTATTTATCGCTAAATAGTAAATACATTAATATACAAAAAAGTCTAACTTATTATAAGTTAGACTTTTTTATCTTTACTATATTATTCATTCATTTCATCTGATAATAGTTTTATCATTATTTTTTGAACAAATTCTGCTAAAATCATTTGTTGGTCAGAAGAATTTTTACCAGCTAAGTCTTTGATTTCTTTAGTAGTTTCAGATGGTTTAGTAGGGTTATTACTATAAATTAGTGTAACTAATTTCATATTACTACTATCAGATAACTCATAAGTTAGAGTTGAATCTTGGACAGTAGTTTTTAGTTCCATATTACTATACGGTGATCCTACCATATCTGGTATCTTAATGTTAGTTGCAGTTGAGTTTCCAGATTTTTTAGTATCAACATTTATTTTTTGTTCACCATTGTAAGTAAGTGTATCTTTATAGCTGTTATCACCAGTTTTTTCACTAACATATTGTACTGTATCGTTAGACTCATTAGTTAAATTGAAAGATAATTTTTCTTTAGATATATTAGATTTAATTTCTAATTTCATATCTTTTGGTTTTGTTTTAATTGTATTATCTTTATAGTGAATAGTTCTAGTTACTTCTTCTTTTGTTATTTTATAATCTATTTTTATATCATCTTTAAGTTTAGAAGTATTTTCTTTTACATTTTTTACATACTCTTGTACATATTTTTTAGAAAATTCTGTTTTAGCTTTTTTAGTAGCAATTTCTTCATATTTAGATGCTAGATTATCAATTCTTTCTTTATTTAGTGTTACAGTGTATATATCATCTTTTTTAGTGATAGCTTCTTTAGGCAGAGTTTTTAATATTTCTATTACGTCACTATTGTTTAGTTGGAAGTCTGAGGTATTTTTGTCTGGAATAAATATTTTTGTAATTTCATTTACACTAATATCTATTGAATCTATGTATGATGAGTCTAAAGAATTTTGTGTTTGAGCTAATGGATATTTAAGTTGCTCTTTTATGAATTTTTCTGGAATTGAAATTGCATAGTCGCTAAGGTTAGAGTCTACTACAATGGCATCATTTCCTTTATCATAAAATGATAAATTAATTCTTTGTTCTTTATTTGTTGGATTACTAGCTTCAGCAGAAATAAATCCTTTATTCTCTTTAGGATTTTGATACATAGTTACTGCAATATCAGCACTTTCTGTATTAGACTTAATAGTAAGAGATTTTTCTTTTCCAGCATTTTTATCAAACCAAGAAATATCTTCTTTTAAACGCTCATTTGTATAAGCTGATATTTTTTCGACAGTCTCAGCTTCAGCCCTAGCTATTTTTAATACAGGGTCATTATAATATGTATAACCATAGTAAGCTCCACCTGCTCCAGCAATTGAGGCAGCAATAGCTCCTGCTATAAATATATTTTTCTTTTTCATAGTTTATTCTCCTTTATAAATGTCTATACAATTATTATAACATAATAAAAAAAAATCACAAAATTTTATCTGATTGTTGTAGTTCATCTTTATAATAAATTTTATTTTTCGTGTAATTTATAAATAATCCGTTATAAAATACGGTATGTTGACTTTCAATATTATGTGTAGTATAGTATATTTATTGAATATATAATATATGGAGGATTTAATTTTATAATTATAGCGCCCGGTCTAAGCTTTAACGGTTGACTTAAGCTTAGGTGACGAGGAAAAAAGTTATCGAATATTCGGCGGATGCTTTTTCGGAAGTTAAGAGTTTCGTTAAGTAACATACAAATAAAACAAAATTGTTACTATCTCTTTATATTTAAGGTATTAACCTTTATTTATTGTGCGTATTTTGAATAGTTTATTTAATGATATTTTTTAGATTTCTGAATTATGTACAAAATATAAAATTTATAGGAGATTAACAAATTATGTGTGGAATAGTAGGATATATAGGAAACGGAAATGGTGTAGAATTTTTAATAGATGGACTTAATAGTCTGGAGTATAGAGGGTATGATTCTTGCGGTATAGCAGGTATTTCAGATGAAGATGTCAGAGTTATAAAAACAGTAGGTCGTATAAAAAATTTAGAAGAACTAACACCAGAGGATTTAGTATTTAATGTAGGTATAGGTCATACTCGTTGGGCAACTCACGGTGGTGTAAATGTAGTTAACTCTCACCCTCATCAAAGTGCAAGTAGTAGATTTACATTGGTACACAATGGAGTTATAGAAAATTTCCAAGAGTTAAAAGATAGATTTTTTAAAGGACATAATTTTGTATCAGAAACAGATACAGAAGTTATAGTTCAATTAATAGAATTATTTGCTCAAGATGGACTTACTACTAAAGAAGCGTTCTTAAAAGCTATTTCTAAATTGCAAGGGTCTTATGCTCTATGTCTTTTAGATAAAGAAGATGCAGACACTTTATATGTAGCTAAAAATAAAAGTCCGTTATTAATAGGATTAGGTTCAGAGTGCAACTACGTAGGAAGTGATGCTTTGGCTATGATTAAGTATACTAATAAATTTTTGGAAATAAATGACGGAGAGATAGTTATAGTAAAAGCAAATAGTGTTGACATTGAGGACAAAGAAGGGAATTTAGTTTCTAGAAATCCATTTACACCTAATATTAAGTACGGAGAAATAGATAAAGGTGTTTATGATCACTATATGATAAAAGAAATAAATGAGCAGGCATTCGCTATGCGAAATATAATTTCTAAATATTTTGATGGTAAAAATGTTTCTATGGACGAAGAAATTATTAACAACATCAAAGATGCTGACAGACTATATATTATCGGTTGTGGAACTAGTTATAATGCTGGTTTAGTAGGTAAAAATTATTTTGAAAAATGGGTAAGAATACCGACAGAAGTCCATTTAGCATCAGAATTTGCATATAATATGCCTATACTTTCTAAAAAACCTATGTTTATTTTCTTATCACAATCAGGGGAAACAGCAGATTTACGTGCAGTACTTACAAAAGTAAGAGAAATAAACTCTGATTACAAATTCTTAGTATTAACTAATGTTGATGCTTCAACTTTAAGTCGTGAGTGTGATTACACATTATTGCTTCATGCAGGTGTGGAAATTGCCGTAGCATCTACAAAAGCTTATACATCACAAATAGCGGTATTAAGTATTTTAGCTTATGAAGTTGCTAATAGATTAGGGTATAAACTTAAGTTGGATATAGAAAAAGAGTTATCAGTTGTAACTAATGCAATAGAATCAATTCTTGATGATGCAAAAAATATAAAAGTTTTAGCAGATAAACTATTTACAGAACGTAATGCATTTTATATAGGGCGTGGGGTAGACTATTATAGTGCTTGTGAAGCTGCTCTTAAACTAAAAGAAGTATCTTATATTCAAACAGAAGGATTTGCAGGAGGGGAGCTAAAACACGGAACTATAGCTCTTATAGAAGAAGATACTCCAGTAGTAGCATTGATTACAAATACAAAATTAGATTTGAACACTAGAGGTAACATAAGTGAAGTTGCTAGTAGAGGAGCTAACACGTTAGTAATAACTTTAGAAAAATTAGCCCGTGAAGGTGACTATGCTATACCTAATGTTAATGAAGAGTTAGCCCCTATCGTTAGTATAGTAGTAACACAATTATTTGCTTACTATGCAGCTACAGGAAGAGGTTTAGATGTTGATAAACCACGTAACTTGGCAAAAGCTGTAACTGTAGAATAATTTTATTATAAAACTTGAAGGAATTAAATATTTCTTCAAGTTTTTTGTTGTAAATTAATTTGTAGTATTTTTTATATCAGAGCTGACACGATTTAATATTTGTTGTTTTTATGAAATAAAGCTAATTTTATGATACAATTATTATAAAATATTTCTAGTTAGTAAGAGGAAATTATATGAAAAATATAACAATAGTTACTCATTTATATGCAGGAGGAAATAAAGGCAAAGGTGTCTTGTCAAAACTACAATCTGCGTGTAATAAGAATAATATTAATTATAAAATTTATATATCTAACTATTCCGGGCATACAAAATTATTAATAAAAGAAGCGTCTAAATCTATAAAAGATATTAATAGCGAAAGAATTGTAGTTGTTGGAGGAGATGGAACTTTAAACGAAGCTATAACAGGCTTAAAAGAAGAAAATCTAAATATTCCTATTTCATATTTTCCTGCAGGAACTGGTAATGACTTTGCAAGGTCACTTAATTTGGAAATTAATGAAGAGAAGTTTATTGAGAAATTATTTAATTCTCAAGAAGAAAATGTAGAGCTTATAAAAGCCAAAGATAATAACGAAATATATTATGCGTTGAATGGCTTAGGTATCGGCTTTGATGCCTTAATATCTAATTTAGTAAATATATCAAAAAAAGATAGAGCCTCAAAGCTAGGACGCTTATCTTATTTAAGTAAATTGTTAAGTGCTTATAAAAATCGCAAGTTATTTTCTGTTGATATTATAGTAGATAATGTAATAAAATTAAAATTCAATGATGTTTTGTTCTCGGCATTTATGAAAAATCAATATTTTGGCGGCGGTATAAAAATTAATCCACAAGCTAAAGAAAATAATAATGAAATAGCATTGATAATTGCCCAAAATGTAAATTTAATTGATGTAGCTAGAATTTTGCCACATATATTATTTACAGAAAAACATTTTAAAAAGACTAAAAAGTTACAAAGAGTTGTTGGAGAAAAATTTATTTTCAATATTAAAACTAAAAATTTATTACAATTTGATGGGGAAACAAGAAAAGTAAATAATATAAATCTAGAAATATCTATTACAAATCATATATTTTACTTAGTTAGAAGATAAGATTATTAAATATTTTCTAATGTTACAAATATGTTACACTTTTCTTGAAAAAAAGTAAAATATAATGTAGAATTGTAATGGCAAATAAAAGTTATTGTAAATAACTTAGGAGGAGTATTATTAATGAATAAGTACCATTTTATAGGTATAAAAGGTTCGGGTATGAGTGCTTTGGCACAAATATTGCATGATATGGGGAACTATGTTCAAGGCTCAGACGTACCTACATACTTTTTTACACAGAAAAAATTAGAAGATAGAAATATAGAAATATTAAACTATGATGTTAATAATATAAAAAAAGATTTTATAGTTATATTAGGAAATGCATTTAATGAAGATCAAATGGAATATGTTAGAGCGAAAGAAATAGGTTCTAAAATATATACTTATAGCGAATTTTTAGGGGAGTTAGCAGACGAAATAAAATCTATAGCTATTACAGGAGCTCATGGGAAAACAACAACAACTACTATGACAAGCGCAGTTTTCAAATGTAATATGCCTACTTCTTATTTAATAGGTGACGGAACAGGAATAGGTGTAGAAAATCCAGATATTTATATTTTTGAAGCGTGTGAATATTACAGACATTTCTTACATTATAGACCTAATTATGCAGTAGTTACTAATGTTGATTTTGATCATCCTGACTATTTTAAAGATGAAGAAGATGTACTTGATGCTTTCCAAAGTTTTGTAGATCAAGTAAAAGAGGCTGTAATATATTGTGGTGATGATATACTTGCATCACGCTTAAAATCAAAAAATGCTAAAATGATTTCATATGGTTTTAATGAAGGTAATGACTACACAATAAAAAATGTTACAACCGATGAAGAAGGAAGTACATTCGATATATATAAATATGACAATTACTTTGCGACATTTAATATGAGTGTATTTGGCTTGCATGAAATTAGCAACGCAACTAGCTCTATAATTTTGGGAGATATTTGTGGATTGAGTAAAGAAGATATTCAAAAAGGATTACTTACTTATCAAAATGCAGAACGTCGCTTTACAGAATATAAATTTAAAAATAGTATAGTTGTAGATGACTATGCGCATCACCCCAAAGAAATAACAGCTACATTAAATACAGCTAGAAGAAAATATAAAGATAAAGAAGTAGTAGCTATATTTCAACCACACACTTACACTAGAACAGAAACATTTTTGACAGAGTTTGCTGACAGCTTGCGTAATGCTGACAAAGTATATTTGTATTCAATATTTGGTTCTGCACGCGAAAAAACAGGAAATGTAACTATAGAAGACTTACAAAAAGCTATAGGTAATGCCGAAGTAATAGAGGGTGCAGACGGAATAAAAAAATTATCAGTTTTGGACAATCACGTTATTTTATTTATGGGAGCCGGAGATATTAACAAATATCAACAAAAATTTTTGGAAGAAGTTAAAGAAAAAGCATTGTAATTCTATAAATTATAATTTAAAATATAATTAGTATGTAAAGAGGAGGTATAGAAATGCCAAATATAGATTGGTTAGTTCTAGCTTATGCAGGAATATTCTTATCGGGTGTAGGTATTCTTATAGTTTGTATTAGTGGAGCAGCTACTTTATTACGCGTTAGAAAATCTATAGATATTGTTACTGATATAGCAGAGGATGGATTAGATTTAGCTAGAGATCTTAATGAAACAGTGAAGAAAGTGGAGCAACAATTAGAACCTATTATGATTGAAACAAATATTCTACTTCAAAACACTAATATTTTAGCCGAAGATTTACAAGAAAAATCTGAGAAATTAAATCCTTTATTTGATTCAACAGAAAGTTTAGTGAAATCAGTAAATTCATTGCAAGATTCTGTTGTGGGAATGAAAAATAATGTCACTAATTTTAAAAAAGATACAGACGAGAAAATAAATAACGCTGTAAATAAAAGTAAAGATAGTGTAAGTAAAGCTAATGGCTTATTAAATAAATTTTTAAAAAAAGATAAATCATCAGTTGATATTTCGGTAGATATTACCACTACTGAAGAAAATAAAGAAGAAATTTAATGAAAAATAAAAGTTTAAAATGAAGTTTTTATTATGGATTAATACCATTTTGAAAACTTCATTTTAAACTTTTTTTATTTATTGGAAATTAATTTTAAATTTACTCTGTTATTTAATTTTATTATTTTGTGAATTATAAATATGTTTACTCTCAATATATAAAGTACATTTATTAAAATTCCTTATATCTGTTATATATGCTAATATTTATCTGTTAACTAATTTATAC
>NZ_JACBYC010000150.1 GCF_013415425.1 Gemella sp. GH3
TTGTCTTGTTAGCTATGAAATTATTTAACAATAATATTAATATTGATTATTATGCAAATATAATTATGATTGTATCTTGTGCTTTTGCATTGATATGTACTTACTTTGCGATAAAATTAGTTTTAAAATAATATTAAGGAATTTATTTATGACAAAAAAATTAACACAATATCAAATAAGACAAATGAGATTAACAGATGAACAAAAGGAGAAAGAGAAAGAAAGAAGAAGAGAACGTGATAGATTGCGTCGTCAAAGAGAAGGAAAGGAGAAGAAATCTCAGTACAAGTATGTTAGGTATAAGAGTTGTACTAAAATCTTTTTAACAGAATTAATTAGAGAAGAAGATATAAAAGAATTTAAAGAATTATTAAAAAAATTATAAAAAACTATTGACGCAGAAACGATAATATGTTATAATAATTATATAAGTTAAAAGAATAATTTAAAATACAATTAAAAGGAGAAATAAAAATGATACTATACAAAAACGTTGATTTTAAAGATTTAAAAAATATATTAGAGCAAGGTATATTACCTATATCAAAAACCAATAATAACAATTGGGAAGAAAAAAGACGTGCCAATAATTCAATAGATGTAGTATATTTATTTTATCCAAAATCAAAATTTAATTCTTTCACTAATTACGGTAAAATTTTGTTGGAAGTTGAAGTTAATGATTCTGATGTTGAACAAATATTAACTGATGACTGGTATGACGGTGTATTTTATGATGAATATATAATAGATAAAGTAAGTCCTTGTGATATTAAAAAAATATATGCTCCTAATAATTTTAAAGAAAATCTAGGAGATTACATATACGATACTAATTATTTTTGTACAAATGGAAAAATAATTTGTACAGATGATTGGAGTAGAGATTTAATTGATGATATTTTTGATGATAGAATAAAAGAAGTTAAGGCAGAAGAATGGGAACATATGAGAGGCGTTTTTCAATATTGTATAGGAAAAGATTTTGCCTACACAGCAAATCTAAACTCTGTTGCATTGAGTGGTGTAGACCCTCTAGGTTTTAGAGAAGAACCATATGATAATGTTCTATTTTGGAAAGATAGTATGCAATTGATTTATTTCAATAATAAAGAGCGTAAATTAAAGTATATAGCTAAAGAGTTAATTGATGGACTTCCATCAAGCACTTGTTCTCATATTTTAATAGAGGGAATTTGTGATAGTATTGATGAAAAATTAAAAGCTATGCGTTCTCCTATTAATTCTTATTTGAGTATTAAGTTTAATCCTTTTGATTTTTCCTATGATTTTAAAGATAAAGTTAAAAACTTAGTGCATAATTTTATAAAAGAAAATCAAGATAGATTTTTTGATAAAAAGGGAGATTTTAAAAGCGATAAAATTATAAAAAAAGAGTTAAATTTATTTTTCGAACAAAATAATATGGAATAAAAAATAAGAGTAGCAAAAAGCTACTCTTTTAATTTGCCCACTAGGGAGCCTATAAAGGCGATTTAAATAAATTTTTATCTTAACTCGGACAAATGCCCTCTAAGACAATAATATTCCGTGGATTTACCAAATTTATTATAATATATATTTTTAAAAAAATCAATAAAAATAAGAGTAGCAATATAATGCTACTCTTGGGACTTCTAATATATTACAACTTCTCTTCCGAATGAGACGTAATTTTAGAAAAATAATCGACATAACTATATTATATATAAAATATTTTATTTTGTCAATAAATATAATT
>NZ_JACBYC010000179.1 GCF_013415425.1 Gemella sp. GH3
ATCAAATGGAGAATTAGTTCAAAGTAAAGAAGTAAGCGAGCAAGATAACTGGAGTTACGAATTTACAAACTTGCCGAAATATAAAGACGGACAAGAAGTAAATTACACAGTAACAGAAAATCAAGTTGCTGGATATGAAACAATAATCAATGGTTATAACATAACAAACAAATACACACCAGAAACTACACAAGTTACTGGACAAAAAGTTTGGGAAGATAATAATAACCAAGATGGAAAACGCCCAGAAAAAATCACAGTTAATTTACTGGCAGACGGAGAAGTAATTCAAAGTAAAGAAGTAAGTGCAACAGATAAATGGAGTTACGAATTTACAAACTTACCGAAGTTCAAAGATGGGCAAGAGATAAAATATACAGTAACAGAAAATCAAGTTGCTGGATATGAAACAATAATCAATGGTTATAACATAACAAACAAATACACGCCAGAAAATACACAAGTATCTGGAGTAAAAACTTGGGAAGATAATAATAACCAAGATGGCAAACGTCCAACAAGTATCACGGTAAACTTATTATCAAACGGAGAAATAGTTCAAAGTAAAGAAGTAAGTGAGCAAGATAACTGGAGTTACGAATTTACAAACTTACCGAAGTTCAAAGAAGGAAAAGAAGTAAATTATACAGTAACAGAAAACCAAGTTGAAGGTTACACACCAGAAATTAACGGATACAACATAACAAATAAATACACACCAGAAACTACACAAGTTACTGGAGTAAAAACTTGGGAAGATAATAATAACCAAGATGGAAAACGCCCAACAAGCATCACAGTAAACTTACTATCAAATGGAGAATTAGTTCAAAGTAAAGAAGTAAGAGAGCAAGATAACTGGAGTTACGAATTTACAAACTTACCGAAGTTCAAAGATGGGCAAGAGATAAAATACACATTAACAGAAAACCAAGTTGCTGGATATGAAACAATAATCAATGGTTATAAAATAACAAACAAATATATTCCAGAAATACCTGAAGTTCCAGAAGATAAAAATAAAGAGAAAGATACTCCTAAAAAAGGAAAACTTTCAAAAACAGGAATAAATACTGATGCTGATTTATTTGGAATATTAGCTTTGTTGTCATCGTTATTGGTTGCCTTAAAACTAAAAAAACGTAATTAATATAAAAACTTGATATGCAAATATAGCGTATCAAGTTTTTCAAACTGTTGACACATGCAATTTGTCAGCAGACTTTTTATTCAGGTTGTATAATATTCATCATATAGTAAAAATCTCTATGCTTAATTGCAGAACATTTATTATTTTATAAAAAATTATCTTATTAAATGATATCACTAAATAGTGCAGAATTAATGCTGTACTATTTTTTTGTGAAAATAATATAGTTTATAATATTTTTAATTAAATAATTTATAGATTAATCTTTTGATGTAGTTAAGATTATTTTATATTGTATTTTTAAATAGTTAAAAATATGTTTAATTTATTATTTTTTAACGAATTATTTCAGAGTAAATTGTTATTATTAGTATTGCATATTATGAAAAAATTTTTCTAGAT
>NZ_JACBYC010000039.1 GCF_013415425.1 Gemella sp. GH3
CAACTTATCATTTTATTAGTAACTTTGTTTACTATAGAAATTATGTATTTATTATCATTAAATAGTTTAGATATTATCTCTATTATCTTTTATAGTCATATTATAATGTAAATAGCTATTTATAAAATCGATAATTTCACCATTCATTACTTTATCTACACTTCCCACTTCATAATTTGTTCTATGATCTTTTACCATAGTATATGGAGTAAAAACGTAGGATTTAATTTGCGATCCCCATGAAATAGATTTCTGCTCCCCTCTTAATTCATTAATCTCTTGCTCTCTCTTCTCCAACTGTATTTTGTATAATCTTGACTTCAACTCACGCATAGCCGTTTCTTTATTAACAAGTTGACTTCTTTCAGATTGAGATTGAACTACAATTCCTGTAGGTAAATGTGTAATTCTTACCGCAGAATCTGTTGTATTAATATGTTGACCTCCTGCTCCTTGAGCACGATATGTATCTATCTGTATATCTTCGTTAGCTATATCAATGTTAATTTCTTCATCAGAAAATTCTGGTATAACATCAACAGAACAAAATGAAGTATGCCTTTTACCTGAAGGATCAAATGGCGAAATACGTATAAAACGATGCACACCTTTCTCTCCCTTTAGTAATCCATAGGCATAATCACCTTCTACCAATATCGTAACAGATTTTATACCACATATATCACCAGATTGATAATTCAAATATCTAAATTTTAAACCTTGCTTAGCAAAAAATCTTTCATACATTTTAAATAAAATTTCTGCACAATCTGTAGCATCACTTCCACCTGCTCCAGCATGAATTTCAAATATTGCAGAATTATTATCATACGGCTCTGATAAAAGTAATCTAAAAGTAAATAACTCTACTTTTTCTTCTAATTCTTTGTAAATTTCTATTAATTCGTTATGTAATTCTTCATCGTCTTCTTCTTTTAGAAAATCTATTAACTCTTTAGATTGACTTAATAATAAAAATAATTCCTCAAAATCAGATAATTCCTTTTCAATAAATTTAGATTCAGCAACTATTTTTGTTGCTTGCTCGCTATTATTCCAAAAATTTTGATCTAACATCGCATTTTCTATTTCAGCCAATCTTTCTTTTTTTTCTTCTATATTTAAAGATTCTCTAAAGTCATTTATATTTTTATCAATATCTTCTAATTTTTTTCTTAATTCTACTAATTCCAATGTTCTAACTCCAATTATTTATCATCGCTCCATTATTATACACGATTAATACAAAAAATTACAAACAATTTTAGTTAATTATAAATAATCTAAAGCAACTTCTAGTATAATAAAATAAAATAATTTTATTTTATGTAAATATTATAG
>NZ_JACBYC010000064.1 GCF_013415425.1 Gemella sp. GH3
GTATATATATATATATATATATATATATTCTGTTTCATACGAATATATATTACCAAATGATTTATTCTTATATATAATATCTCTTGTTCCATCTATATCATATTTTAATTCTTCTATATTTGGATTATCCACCCACCATAAATTATCTATTAACATTATCAATTCTGGCTCTTGTCCTTCTCCTCTTGGCATATTTTTCGCGTAATATACTGCATTTGATTTTAAATTTATTTTTACGCATCCTACTAATAACATAACTAATAATAGTCCTAGTAGTGCTAACATTACTGTTCTTAATATTATTTTTTTCATTTTTTTCTATCTAAATTTCCTTGTCTTAACTAACTTATTATAATTATTTATTATTACTAATAACTTATACACTCATTTAATTCATAATAACTCCACTACCCTAATTTATTCTTAACCCATTCTTCTTTTGTAAGATAAGTGTAGTGAATTGTTCTTATATCGTTAATCAATTCAACTTTCACATTCTCTTCAGTATGATGATATTTAAATCCGCATTTTTCTTGAGCAATTTTTGATTTATTGTTACCTTCATAATATCCACACCACATTACATTATACCCTAATTTCTCAAAAGCATGTCTCTGTATTGATTTTAAAGCTTCAGGTACGTATCCATTACCCCAAAATGGCACACCTATCCAATATCCAACTTCAATTTCTTTATCAGTATTATTTTTGTAAGTTTGCTTAGTAGGAAACAATCCAATACTGCCTATAGCTCTATTATCATCTTTTAAACAAATCGCATAAGTTTCATCTTCCGATAATATATTCTTAATAATGTCAAGACTATTTTCAATACTTGTATGTATAGGCCAACCAGCAATTGGACCTACATCTGGATTCTTTGCATATTCATATAAACTTTCTGCATCACTTTCTTTCCATGGTCGCAAAATTAATCTATCTGTTATAATTTCCATACATAATTCTCCTTAATTTAAAATTAATTACTACATAAAGTCTACATATTAATCCTATTATCATTTTTAAAGTTATAAGTTATAACAAAAAATTTAAAATTTTATATGTTAACTAAAAATTAAATGCTAATTGCATTATCCTACTTATTTATCTATATTAATTATTATATTTATACTGTAAAATATTGTCAAATACTTATGTATTATTCATTTTTAGTTTGTTAATCTATGATAGTTTAAAATCATTTTTCAAAAATTTAATTATATGATTATATAAATAAAAAAACTCTGAGTACCACTTTTAATCGTGTTACTCAGAAATATCTTTTTAATACAACTATTT
>NZ_JACBYC010000038.1 GCF_013415425.1 Gemella sp. GH3
AAATAATATTAATAATTCTATATAATATATTTTGAAAATATTTTCATTTCAACAAACTATTTAATATAAGCCACTTAAAATACAAACTCTTTTTCTAAATCTATATCTTTAAAATAAACATAAACTTTATTATACCCTATATTTGATAACGTAGAATTTATTGTTTTTGCTACTTGTTCACAAACTTCAGTAGACCTATTTTTCCATGAAATTTCAATATAAACTCTAGAAATTTCTTTTCCATCTGAAATAGCTACACTATTAATTAAATCCAAAGTAAATGTATCCTTAGGTCTTTGTATAATTTCTGATATATTATCTAATAACTCTATATCTACTTTTTTCAAATCTTCTTTTTCCATTCCACGAACTACTATTCTTGGCATAATATTTCTCCTTTTTATAACATTTTCTTACATTATATCACTACTATGGAATATTTTTCAATAAAATAATAAAAAAGATGTTAGCAAATATTAATTTTACCAACATCTTCCGTATAAATTATTTAGCAGATTTTCTTGCTTTAATTGCTCCTATAAATATAGGAATTAAACTAATTAACACTATAGCTATTACTACTAAAGAAAAATTTTCTTTTACAAATGGAATATTACCAAATAAATAACCTACTGTAATAAATATACTACACCAAGTAAGACCTCCAAAGAAATCTATAACTCTAAATTTACGATAATCCATTTTACCTGCTCCTACTAAAAATGGAACAATAGTTCTTATTATCGGGAAAAATCTCGCTAAGAAAATTGATTTTCCTCCATGCTTGGTAATAAATTTTTCTGCATCTTCTAAGTTTTCATCACTGACAAACTTCTTAAACCACGATTTTGATTTTAAATATTCAGAAAAATGTCTTCCTATGAAGTAATTACAATTATCTCCTATCACAGCCGCAGCTATACATAAGAATAACAATAAAAATACATTGTTACCTGTAGAAGCCCACAAAGCTCCACTAGCAAATAATAGTGAATCACCTGGTAAAAACGGCATAAATACAACACCTGTTTCTATAAATATTATTAGAAATATTATACCGTACATCCACCAAGGACCGTAATTATTCATTAATTCTCCTAAATGATCATCTATATGCAAAATAAAATCAATTAAAAATTTTATAGTATTTACGATATAATCCACGATATCCTCCTAAAAATTAATCATAAAAATTATATCATAACGCATATATGTTGTCTATTAAGTTGTGATTTTATTTTGTAATTATTCATTTATAAAATATATAATTGAACT
>NZ_JACBYC010000094.1 GCF_013415425.1 Gemella sp. GH3
TCGTTGATGCTGATTCACTTGCTGATGTGCTTGCACTTACTGATGCACTTGTTGATGCTGATTCACTCGCTGATGTACTTGCACTTACTGATGCACTCATTGATGCTGATTCGCTTGCCGATGTGCTTGCAGATTCTGACGCACTCATTGATGCCGACTCACTTGCTGATGTACTTGCAGATTCTGACGCACTCGTTGATGCTGACTCGCTTGCTGATGTGCTTGCACTAATCGATGTACTCGTTGATGCTGATTCACTTGCCGACGTACTTGCACTTACTGATGCACTCGTTGATGCTGATTCACTTGCTGATGTGCTTGCACTTACTGATGCACTCGTTGATGCTGATTCACTTGCTGATGTACTTGCAGATTCTGACGCACTTGTCGATGCTGACTCGCTTGCTGATGTGCTTGCACTTTCTGATGCACTCGTTGATGCTGATTCGCTTGCCGATGTACTTGCACTTACTGACGCACTTGTTGATGCTGACTCACTTGCAGATTCTGACGCACTTGTTGATGCTGACTCGCTTGCTGATGTGCTGGCACTTTCTGATGCACTTGTTGACGCTGATTCACTTGCCGATATACTTGCAGATTCTGACGCACTCATTGATGCTGACTCACTTGCTGATGTACTTGCACTTACTGATGCACTCGTTGATGCTGATTCACTTGCTGATGTACTTGCAGATTCTGACGCACTCATTGATGCTGACTCACTCGCCGATGTGCTGGCACTTACTGATGCACTCGTTGATGCTGATTCGCTCGCCGATGTACTTGCACTTACTGACGCACTTGTTGATGCTGACTCGCTTGCTGATGTGCTGGCACTTACAGATGCACTCGTTGATGCTGATTCCGAAGCACTAATAGAAGCTGAATCTGAGTTACTTGCTGATTGGCTATTCTCTTCTGATTCTGATTCTCTTGCTGAATTACTTGAAGATTCTGACGCTGATGTGCTGGCACTTACTGATGCACTCGTTGATGCTGATTCACTTGCCGATATACTTGCAGATTCTGACGCACTCATTGATGCTGACTCACTTGCTGATGTACTTGCACTTACTGATGCACTCGTTGATGCTGATTCACTTGCTGATGTGCTGGCACTTACTGATGCACTCGTTGATGCTGATTCACTTGCCGATGTACTTGCATTTACTGATGCACTTGTTGATGCTGATTCACTTGCTGATGTGCTGGCACTTACTGATGCACTCATTGATGCTGACTCACTTGCCGACGTACTTG
>NZ_JACBYC010000036.1 GCF_013415425.1 Gemella sp. GH3
ATATTTAGTTCTTTTATTCAATTCTCCCCATTTGTCTTCTTCATGAATTAACATGTAAACCATTGCTTGTTCATTTAATTTTTCTGGCGAAGTCCAATCTGGTTTCAAGATATGTAAATCATTAAAACAATCATTCCAGTAATCCACCATATCTCTTTTAAGTTCAATTTCTACACGCCATAAGTGATCAGACATAACTTCGACATCTGCGTTATCTTTACGTTCTTGTTTTTTGTTATAAATTCTAATAAATCTATCACTATCACGAACGCCAAAATATTTTGTTTCTGGTTTCCCGTCACGACCATAAAATACAGTTTTCTTAACTGCTTTATCAGTCATTGCATAATAATTACTTAAATCATCTTCAAAATCAAAAGCTAAATCTATTCTTGTAAAACCGTCATCTTCCATGTAGTTGATAATGTTTTGTTTTAACCAAAGCATTTCTTCATGCGTAAGTTTATTCGGATTAAATTCAACACGCATATTACGTCTATCCCATGTATCTGCTTTTACTTTGTCGTATTCGATATAAACTTTTTCCTGCAGTGCTTTAGCTTTAAATTTCGTTTGTAGTATATCCCAAAGTCGAATTTGTGGTTCGATACTCATAAATGACGATAGCTTTTGAGCGTTGTCACGACTGAGATTTCCAACTATTGTCATAGCGTCAAAACTTAATTTAGGATTTTGTGGGTGCACAGAATGCACTCCTAACCGGCTATTAGAGTATCCGGTTGAGGTGTAATTTGTAACTTCTTGTAATGTGCTTTGCTTTGAATGAATTTCTTGCTCTTTTCTACTCATAAAAAATCGACTCCTTAATTTAATTTAAGAAGTCGCCCACCCGAATATTTATCTTGATGTATATTTAAATATCGTTTAGTATTTAAATATACAAATTCATAAAAAACAACTCATGTTTTCTTTTTGGATTGTCGTTCACAAACTTTGGTCGGTGGGTGAGCGACTTCTTTTTATTTGTTTATTAATATAACACTATCAAAAGGCTTGGTCTAATCAGATCAAGTCTTTTTTAGTACCAAAACTTATTACATAATCAAAAATTAATTTTCTTTAGATAATTTATATTGCTTGTAAGCATAATAAACTATAAATGACTGTACTACTACT
>NZ_JACBYC010000061.1 GCF_013415425.1 Gemella sp. GH3
TAATTTGTTTTAAGAAGTCGTCCACCCAAACGTCAAATGTAAATGTTGAAGTATAATCAAATATCGTTTAATATCAAAGTATACAAAAACATAAAAACATCGACTGTTTTATATTTTGGCTAGTCGTTCACGTAAACTTTGGTCGGTTTGGGGTGGACGACTTCTTTTTTATTTTGCTATTAATATAACACTATAAAAAATCTAGGTCTATTAAGAATACGTCTTTTTATTTTTATATAAAAAATGTAATATAATTTACGGAGGTGAAATATATGAATAGAAATAATATATTCATAAAAATTTTATTTATCACATCATTTGCTATGATTCTTGCAATTGTTAGTAACCACAATCAAACTTTTGCTCTTACTTATAAAAAAGGTGATGTCTTAACAACTAGAAGTACTAGTGCAAGTGGTCTTACAGGACATAACGGTATATACATAGGTAATGGAAAAGTTCTAGACACTCCTAGAGTTCACCATTATCCAAGAGTAATGTCAGTGAAAAAATGGATTAAAAGCTATCCTAAAACAAAAGTAACACGACCAAAAAATTCTAGTCTAGGAAATAAAGCTGCAAACAACGCCGTTAAATATTTTAAAGGCAAAAAAATACCATATAAGGTTACACCAAATCCTAAAAATATCAAAAAAACCTATTGCAGCGAAATAGTATGGTATTCCTATTACAAAGCTGGAAAACAATATATGATCCCCGAGCATGGAGTTTGGTTACCACCAAGTATTGTAGCCCCATATGCATTTGTTAATAAACAAGATGTTAAGCACAATGGTTTTAAATTCGTAGATAATAAATGGTAGTTACAAAATAAAGACTAAATCTATTGAGATTTAGTCTTTAAATCTTTAGAATAACCATTTATTATTTGCTCTTCTCCCTTCACTTGCTTTGCTTTATAGTCATAATAATAGTACTTCGTAGTATCTTTTTCTTTATATTCTATTAAATAATTCCTATATCCTGGTAAATTCCCAATTCTTTTTTTTAATTCAATTTTTTTAGGTTTTTTCTCA
>NZ_JACBYC010000028.1 GCF_013415425.1 Gemella sp. GH3
CATCAGTACCATGTGATAATCCAGAAATTTGTACAAGTTCCGAGAAGGTTGTTGGTTTCGTGTCTTCTAACATTTGTCTAACGAACCCAGTACCAAATTCAGGAACTCCAAATGTACCAGTTTTACATAGTATTTCATCTTCAGTAACGCCTAAACTTTCAGGTCCACTGAAAATCTGCATCGTATCCTTATCATCAACTGGAATAGTTTTAGGATCAATACCTGATAAGTCTTGAAGCATGCGTATCATTGTTGGATCATCGTGACCAAGGATATCAAGTTTTAATACGTTATCATGAATGGAGTGGAAGTCAAAGTGAGTTGTCATCCAAGCTGCACTTTGATCATCTGCCGGAAATTGTATCGGTGTAAAATCATAAATATCCATATAATCAGGAACTACTATAATACCACCCGGATGTTGTCCAGTCGTACGTTTAACACCAGTACAACCTTTAACCAATCTATCAATTTCAGCTCCGCGTTTATGAATACCTTGATCATTTAAGTATCCTTTTACAAAACCGAAAGCAGTTTTCTCAGCAACTGTACCAATTGTTCCTGCACGGAAAACCTTATCTTCTCCGAATAGCACTTTGGTATAGTTATGCGCATTTGGTTGATATTCCCCACTAAAGTTTAAATCAATATCGGGAACTTTATCTCCTTTGAAACCTAAGAATGTTTCGAATGGAATATCTTGTCCCTCTTTTATGAGTTCATTGCCACATGTAGGACATTTTTTATCAGGAAGATCGAAACCTGAACCTACTGAACCATCATTGAAGAACTCGCTTGTTTTACAATGTGAACATATATAATG
>NZ_JACBYC010000100.1 GCF_013415425.1 Gemella sp. GH3
GGTTAGCAAATTATATAGAAAATTTATTTCATAAGATAGATGATAAAGTATTATCTAATATTGCAAAAGAAAAAGGTAATTATTTACAAGGGTTAGCAAATTATTTGGAATTAAAAGATGATAGAGAATATTTTGATATAGTGGATAATTATACAAAAGAAGAAATAAAAAAAGTGTACCAATTTTTAGTGTTAAAAGCATTGCAAGAATTAAAAGATATTAATTATAACATTACTCCTGAAATAATAGGTGTTTATATATCTAACATAGTAGATATAATTTTTGAAAATAAAGAAGATATAAGTGTTTTGGATTTAGCTAGTGGAAGCGGAAATATTCTTATTTCTCTTAGCGAGCAAATTTCTAAGAAGAGTAAATTCACATCTGTAGATGTTGATTATAATTATGCTAAATTACAACAAAATATTTTTAATTTATTAGAAAAAGAAATTAATATTATAAATCAAGATGCTCTAAAGGATATTAATGTAGCTAAGCAAGACGTTGTTATTAGTGATATTCCTTATGGATATTATGCTGATGAAGAGAATAGTTTGAATTATAAACTTTGTAGTCAAGAAGGATATAGTTTGAATGCTTTATTATTTTTAGAACAAGCTACTAGTTATATTAAAGATAATGGAGTTGCAGTTCTAGTGATGCCAAAAGAAATAATGAATATTGATGAACAAATTAAGAAATTTTTAGAGAAAGATATTAATTTAAATGCATTTATTATGCTACCAGAAAACATGTTTAAAAACAAAGATAATCAAAAAGTTATAGTTCTAGCAACTAAGAAAAATCAAAGTATTCTACCTAAGCAAGTATTTTTGGCAGAGATACCTAGTTATCAAAACAAGTCAGCATATTTAAATTTTTTAGATGAAATTAAAAAATGGATAGAGGCAAAATAAATTTACTATATTAGAGTTGACACATTATAGAAAATATAATATAATCTTAGAGTGAATTGCATAGTAAATTCAACAATATGGTATTAATATAATATTATACTTAATTTTAGATTTTAAAGTTCGGAGGGAGGGAAATCCAATGTCAAAAACTGTAGTTCGTAAAAACGAAACTCTAGAAGATGCATTACGTCGTTTTAAACGTGCCGTTTCTAAAAATGGTACTATTCAAGAAGTACGTAAACGTGAGTTTTACGAAAAACCAAGTGTACGCCGTAAGAAAAAATCAGAAGCGGCTAGAAAACGTAAATTTTAATTATTAATTTCGATAATAAAATAAAATCTAAAGATTTCCCTCTTTTAGATTATAGCTCTGTAATTTTTACAGAGCTTATTTTATTTTAAATTATAAGTATTATAAAGTATTGTAAAATAAAATTAGTTATGATAGTATATAGTGAGTACTTTTGAAGGAGAGATATAATAATGAAATTCAAGTTTCATAAAGGATATAGAGGTTTTTATCTTTTAGATGATAATAAATTTAAGAAGCCTTTTAGTAGACTAGATCAATTATTAACAGAAGAAAAACTAAAATTAGATAATAAATTTATTGATTTTAATAAAGAGAATATAATTGAAATAGAAGATAAGTATGTTGTCTTAAATAATAAAGAAAATAAAAAAGTAGTAAATAATAAAAGTAAAGATTTATTATCTATATATACTAGATTAGGAAACACTATTCCGGTAAAAGTTATAGATAATATTAAATTACTTATAGATAATGATAATAAAGATAGTTATGTTTTTTGCTCGGTTTTTGAAATAATAGAAAATATTTTATATGCAGATAATGTATTGAAAACAAAGTCAAAAAAAATTTCATCTTATAATCACAAAGAATTAGAAAATTTAATAGAACGTTATACACCTCAAAAAGCAGTATTGCTTTCTTTAGAAAAAGAAATTGAACAAAATTATCCATCTCAATATGTTTATGAAAATTTACCGTTGAATTATAAAGAAAAAGAAATGATATATGTCCTTTATTTTATAATTATTATTGAGTTGTTATCTATTTTGAAGTAATTTGCCAGAAAATTAATTTCCTTTGATTTATATCTTGATTTTTAAATATTCAAATGTTATAATTACAAGTGGAAGTTTAATCTTGGCAAATTTTTTTATCCTTAAATGGACTTAAAATGTCCGAGAGGGACGAGAGTCGTCCAAGATTGATTTCAAAGTATAGGAGCGAAGAAATGGATATTTTACAATTATTGCATATGCAAAGTAAACTTGTCCCAGATTTGTTCGAAAAATTCAATAAGAGATATGAGTTGTTATTGTCTATAAAGATAAATCAACCCGTAGGGAGAAAATCTCTTATAGATGTTATAGGTATGACAGAACGTCAATTAAGAACAGAATGTGAAGTTCTGCATAAACTAGGACTAATATCAAAAAATACCACGGGAATGACAGTTACTTCAGAGGGAGAAACTTTTTTAGAAGATGTTAAGGAGTTGTTCTTAGAAGATCCGTTTGTACGTGTAGAAAAACAATTCGAGAACATTTTGGGATAAAGGAAGTATATGTTATTAAAGGAGATTTTACAAAAAGTGAAGTTACGCGTCAAGAAATGGTGCAATTACTTTTTGATAAAATAAATGGTATACTAACTAAAGAGTGTGTTATAGGAGTTAGTGGTGGTAGTACTATGCAATATGTAGCAAGTAAAGTTGATAAAACTTTCGGGTATGATAAGAATATAGTAATAACACCTATTAGAGGAGCTTTGACTATTTCTAATACTGGATATCAATCAAATGATATAGCTACAAGAATGGCAGAAAATTCTAATCACAATTATCAGCTATTACACGCACCAGATAATATTGAGAGTAGTACTCTAGATGAATTAATAAAGGAACCTATTGTAAAGTACGCTTTAGATATTATCGACAAAACATCAATAATTATTCATAGTATAGGTGATGCTTTTGAAATGGCTAGTAGAAGAAAACTTACCGATAATTTAATAAATAAATTACGAGAAAGTGGAGCAAAGAGTGAAGCGTTTGGAAGTTATTTTGATAATGAAGGTAATTTAGTATATGCTACAAAAACTATAGGTATGAATAATGAAGATGTATTAAAAGTGGCAAATATCTTCACAATAGTAGGAGGAGAATGTAAGGCAGATGCAGTTTATAGTTATTTAAACAGTAATCCAGCCAACACTACACTTATTATTGATGAATCAATTTGTAAAAAAATCATAAACAAAGTCATACAAAATTAAATATTATTTTAGGAGGATTTACTAATATGACAGTAAAAGTTGCAATTAATGGTTTTGGACGTATCGGAAGATTAGCATTTAGAAGAATTCAAGAAGTAGAAGGAATTGAAGTTGTTGCTATCAATGACTTAACTCCAGTTAAACAATTAGTACATTTATTAAAATATGATACAACTCAAGGACGTTTCAAAGGTGAAGCTTCAGAAGGTGAAGGAGTTATCGTTGTAAATGGAAAAGAAGTAAAAGCATTTGCTAACGCTAATCCTACTGAACTTCCATGGGGAGAACTAGGAGTAGACGTAGTATTAGAATGTACAGGATTCTTTACTTCTAAAGAAAAAGCAGAAGCACACATTCAAGCAGGAGCTAAAAAAGTAGTTATTTCTGCACCAGGTGGTAATGATATTAAAACTATCGTTTACAATGTAAACCACGAAACTTTAGACGGAACTGAAACGGTAATTTCAGGTGCTTCTTGTACAACAAACTGTTTAGCGCCAATGGCTAAAGCATTAAACGATAATTTTGGAGTTGTTGAAGGACTTATGACAACAATCCATGCTTACACTGGAGATCAAAACACACTAGATGCACCTCACCGTGGAGGAGATTTACGTCGTGGACGTGCAGCAGCAGAAAATATCGTTCCAAATACTACTGGAGCAGCAAAAGCAATAGGTTTAGTAATTCCAGAATTAAATGGTAAATTAGATGGAGCAGCACAACGTGTTCCTGTAGCTACTGGATCAATTACTGAGTTAGTAGCAGTATTAGAGAAAAACGTAACAGCTGAAGAAGTAAACGAAGCAATGAAAGCTGCAGCTACTGAATCATTCGGATATAACACTGATGAAATAGTATCTTCTGATATCGTAGGAATTGAATATGGTTCATTATTTGATGCAACTCAAACAAAAGTTCTTACAGTAGGAGATAAACAATTAGTAAAAGTTGTATCATGGTATGATAACGAAATGTCTTACACTGCACAATTAGTAAGAACATTAAAATACTTTGCAGGATTAATTAAATAATTAATTTTAGAGAAAAATATGTTGGAGGTTAGGGGTAATATATCTTTCCCCGACCCTCTTTGTATTATATAAAAAAATAAAAGGAGCTTTCTATGAAAAAATCTATAAAAGATTTAGGAAACTTACAAGGAAAAACAGTTTTGATGCGTGTTGATTTTAATGTTCCTTTGAAAGATGGAGCTATTACTAACGATAATCGTATAACTGCAGCTGTTCCTACAATAAACTATGCTTTAGAGCAAGGAGCAAAAGTTGTAGCTTTTACTCATTTAGGTCGTGTAAAAGAAGAAGCGGATAAAGAATCTAAAACTGTAGCACCAGTTGCTAAGAGATTATCAGAAGTATTAGGAAAAAATGTAACTTTTGTATCTGAAACACGTGGTGAAAAATTAGAAGAATCTATAAAAAATCTTCAAAATGGAGAAATTTTAATGTTTGAAAATACACGTTTTGAAGATGTTGATGGAAAGAAAGAATCTAAAAATGATGAAGATTTAGGTAAGTACTGGGCTTCATTAGGAGATGTATTCGTTAATGATGCTTTTGGAACTGCACACCGTGCACATGCTTCTAATAAAGGAATAGCTTCGAACATAGGAGAAGGTAATTCAGCTTATGGATTTTTAATTGAAAAAGAAATTAAATTTATTGGAGAAGCTTTAGACAATCCTGTTAGACCATTAGTAGCTATCTTAGGAGGAGCAAAAGTTTCTGATAAAATAGCAGTTATTGAAAACTTATTATCAAAAGCAGATAAAGTTATTATCGGTGGTGGAATGGCTTATACATTCCTTAAGGCACAAGGTAAAGAGATAGGTAAATCACTTTGTGAAAATGATAAAGTAGATTATGCTCGTGAACTTTTAGATAAAGCAGGAGATAAAATAGTACTTCCTGTTGATACAGTAGTAGCTAAAGAGTTTTCTAACGATGCACCTAGCCGTGTAGCTACTAATGATATACAAGCTGATGAAGAGGGACTTGATATTGGACCAGCTTCTGTAGAATTATTTAAGGAAGTATTACAAGACGCAAAAACAGTTATTTGGAACGGACCTATGGGTGTGTTTGAAATGCCAAATTTTGCCAAAGGAACTATAGGTGTTTGTGAAGCTATAGCTAATTTATCAGATGCTACTACTATTATTGGTGGCGGAGATAGTGCTACTGCAGCTATTCAATTAGGATATGCTGATAAGTTTTCACATATTTCTACTGGTGGTGGAGCTTCTTTAGAATATTTAGAAGGAAAAGTATTACCAGGTATAGATTCATTATCAAATAAATAAAAGGAGGTTTTTTCGTGAGAAAGCCAATTATTGCAGGAAATTGGAAAATGAATAAAACAGTAGCAGAAGCTATTGAATTCGTTAACGCTGTTAAGGATAGATTACCTTCAGAAGATGTAGTTGATTCAGTGATAGGAGCGCCAGCTTTATTATTAAATGGTGTAAAGCATTTTAGTACAGGAAGTGTTCTAAAAACGGCTGCGCAAAACTGTTATTTTGAAGATGAAGGAGCATTTACAGGAGAAACTTCTCCTAAATCTTTAGCTGCTTTAGGTGTGGACTATGTAATTATAGGACATTCAGAAAGACGTGACTATTTCCATGAAACAGATGAAGATATTAATAAAAAAGCACATGCAATATTCCGTAATGAAATGTTACCGATAATTTGTTGTGGAGAAACTCTTGAGCAATATGAAAAAGGACAAGCAGTAGAGGTAGTATCTAATCAAGTATCAAAAGCATTAAACGGATTAACAGCAGAACAAGTAGAAATTTCTGTTATAGCTTATGAGCCAATTTGGGCTATAGGTACAGGGAAATCTGCTACTCAAGACGACGCACAAAAGATGTGTAAAGCTGTTCGTGATGTTATAGCTAGAGATTTTGGGCAAGAAGTAGCTGATAAAGTACGTGTACAATACGGAGGATCAGTTAAACCAGAAAATATTAAAGATTATATGGCTTGTCCAGATGTAGATGGTGCTTTAGTAGGAGGAGCATCATTACAACCAGATTCATTTGTAGCCTTATTAGAAGGTTTGAAATAAAATAAATTATTTAAAAGGAGAACTTAAATGTTACAAAAAACTTTCGATATTATTTCAGAAGTATATGCAAGAGAAGTATTGGATTCACGTGGTAATCCAACTGTAGAAGTAGAAGTTACAACAGAAACAGGAGCATTTGGTCGTGCATTAGTACCATCAGGAGCTTCAACTGGACAATACGAAGCAGTAGAGTTACGTGATGGAGATAAAGATCGTTACTTAGGTAAAGGAGTTTCTAAAGCAGTAGCTAATGTAAATGAAGAAATTGCACCATTATTAGAAGGTAAATTTGATGTATTCGAACAAGTAGCAATTGACCGTGCTATGATTGAATTAGATGGTACAGAAAATAAAGGACGTTTAGGAGCTAATGCAATTTTAGGTGTATCTTTAGCAGTTGCACATGCAGCAGCAGATTCATTAGGAGTACCTTTATATCGTTATTTAGGTGGGGTTAACTCTAAAGAGTTACCAGTTCCAATGATGAATATTGTAAATGGTGGATCACACTCTGATGCTCCAATAGCATTCCAAGAGTTTATGATTTTACCAGTAGGAGCACCATCATTCAAAGAAGCATTACGTTGGGGAGCAGAAATATTCCACAACTTAGCTAAAATTTTAAAATCACGTGGACTAGCTACAGCAGTTGGAGATGAAGGTGGATTTGCACCTAAATTCGAAGGAACAGAAGATGCAGTTGAAACTATTTTAGAAGCAATTAAAGCTGTAGGTTTAGAACCAGGTAAAGATGTATTCTTAGGATTTGACTGTGCTTCTTCAGAATTTTATGTTGACGGAGTTTATGATTATTCTAAATTTGAAGGTGAAGGTGGAGCAAAACGTACTTCAGCTGAGCAAGTAGACTACTTAGAGCAATTAGTAAATAAATATCCAATATTAACTATAGAAGATGGTATGGATGAAAATGATTGGGACGGATGGGAATTATTAACTAAACGTATCGGTGATAGAGTTCAATTAGTAGGGGATGACTTATTTGTTACAAATACTACTAAATTATCTCAAGGAATCGAACGTGGAGTTGGTAACTCAATCTTAATTAAAGTTAACCAAATCGGTACATTAACTGAAACATTAGAAGCTATTGAAATGGCTAAACGTGCTCGTTATACTGCGGTAATTTCTCACCGTTCAGGAGAAACAGAAGATTCAACAATCGCTGATATAGCAGTAGCAACTAATGCTGGACAAATCAAAACAGGTTCACTTAGCCGTACAGATCGTATTGCTAAATACAACCAATTATTACGTATAGCAGACGAATTAGATGCTACACAAGTTTACGCAGGATTAAACGTATTCTATAACGTAAAACGTTAATTAATATAAATAATATTTAATAAAAAAGGGGTGTACAATATATACGTTGATATATTGTACATAGCAAAAAATATTTTACTATTGATATAAAACCTAATATAAAGCGAAAAACATAAGGTATATCAACAAAACAACATAAAGTTGTTTAAGGTTGTATACTGGATAATAAAAAGTCAAAGGCAACCGAAAGGTTGTCTTTTTTTGTATCCAAATAAAAAAGGAGATATAGTCTTTGGACTATGTCTTCTTTTTATTTTATAAAATTCTTCAGATATAGCTTGACAATATATATAATAATTATTTTTTATTTGAGAGGATTATTATGGCAAAAATATTAAAGGTTAATGTAACTACTACAACAATAGGATTAGATAATGGAGAAATACTAGAGATTGATACTCCTAGCTTAGATTTTATTCCCAAAGAAGATGATGAGGTGGAAGGATTTAAGTCAGATTCTAAAATATATGTTAATAAAATAGAAAATACCAATAATACAGGAAAAGCGGTAAATAAAGTATCATATGTTTTATTAGCTTTTCTTCTAGGAGGTATAGGAGCTCATAAGTTTTATGCAGGGAAAATAGGTTTAGGTATTTTGTATTTTGTATCTTGTATTATGTTTTACATTTATCCCCGCTTTTATAGCTCTAATAGAAGCTATAATAGGATTAACTAAGCAATCAGATAAAAATGGAAATATTTATGTGTAAAGATATTGTGCATATGCCTAATATCTTTTTTATTATTTCCTCAAATGCTAGAAAATTCCTACTATTTTTGATATAATACTATGGTTATAAAAAAAATAATAAGGAAAGGAGAAGCTATGTTAATTCAACTTAATAATATAAGTAAATACTTTGTTGTTACAGAAGTTTTTTCTAATGTAAAATTAGAAATAAATAATAATGATAAAATTGCCATAGTTGGTCGCAATGGCGCAGGGAAATCTACTTTATTAAAAATTATTGCAGGTATTGATAGTTATGATTCAGGGGTACGAACAGTTTCTAAAAATACAACTATAGGATACTTATCTCAAGAATTTATTGTTAAAGAAGATAAAAAAGTTTGGGATGAGATGATGAGTTGTTTTGATGATATTATTAAATTGGAAGAAGAACTTACTAGTATGTCATTACAACTAACTGAAGAAAATATAAACAAAGATTCTACTTTATTGAATAGATACGATAAATTACAAAATCAAGTATTGATGCACAAGGATTATCACTATAAAAGTAAAATAAAAAGTGTTTTGTTTGGTCTTAACTTTTCGGAAGCTGATTTCTATAAAAGTGTAAGTAATTTTTCTGGTGGTGAGAAAACTAGACTTTCTATGGCTAAGCTTTTATTAAGTGAGCCAGATGTTCTTATTCTTGATGAACCTACTAACCACCTTGATATGAAAAATGTTTCCTGGTTAGAAAGTTATTTGAATTCTTATTCTGGTGCTGTAGTTATAGTTAGTCATGATCGTTATTTTATAGATAAGATAGCTAATACTATTTATAATGTTGAATTTGGTCGGGTGAAAAAATATGTAGGTAATTACAGTAAATTTATTAAGCAATATGAAGAAGATTATGAGAAACAGTTAAAAGATTATATTAGTCAACAAAAAGATATAAAAAAATTAGAGGAATTTGTTCAAAAGAATATTGCTAGATCATCAACTAGTGGTAGGGCAAAAAGTAGACAAAAAATTTTAGACAAAATTGAAAGAATAGATAATCCCAAAAAAGATAATAAAACAGCTAATATAGAATTTAATATTAAAGAGCAAAGTGGACGTGATGTTCTTCGTGTTAATAATTTAAGTGTAGGATATAATAATAGTAATGTTGGTACAACGTATAACTTTGATGTTTATAAAAGAGATAGAATAGCAATTATTGGAGAAAATGGTATAGGAAAATCTACTTTGATTAAAACTATAGCTAAAAAACAACCTGCATTGAGTGGAGATATTTATTATGGAAGTAAAGTATCTTTAGGTTATTACGATCAAAAACAAGCAGAATTTGAATCTGTTAAAACTATTTTGAATGAATTGTGGGATAATTATCCTACAATGAAAGAATCTGAAATTAGAATGATTTTGGGAAGATTCTTATTTACAGGAGAAGATGTTTTAAAAATTGTTAGAGATCTTTCTGGGGGTGAAAAAGCCAGACTACAATTAGCAAAACTTATGCTTGAAGAGAATAATCTTTTAGTATTAGATGAGCCTACAAACCACTTAGATATAGCGAGTAAACAAGTTTTAGAAGAAGCTTTAGAACATTATGAAGGTACGTTAGTATTTGTGAGCCACGATAGATATTTTATTAATAAAATTGCTAATAAAGTTCTAGAAATAAAAGATAATGATTTTAATATTTACCTAGGAAATTATGATTATTATTTTGAAAAGAAAGAGCAAGAGAAAATTTTGGCATCTTTGGAAAAAGAAGATAAATCTAACAATAAGTCTAAAGTCAATAATTACATTATTAGTAAAGAAGATAGAAAATTAATACGTAAGCTAGAAAGAGAAAGAGATAGTATTGTTGAGCTAATAGATAACTTAGAGACAAATGTTAAGCAAATAAATGAAGAGTTAATAAAAGAAGAAGTGTATACTGATTTTGAGAAAACTAAATATTATAATGAAGAATTGCAATCAATAAATGAAGAACTAACTAATCTTAATAATAAATGGCTAGAAATTGAAGAAAAATTAGAAGAGGTAGCCGAGTAATGAATATAAAGATAATCACTTACGTTGATAATAAGAAATTATTATCAGAAAAGTATGATGGTATATATATAGAATGTGATAAAAAATATATATTAGAATATACAGATAAAAATAAAAAAAAATATAAAATAGTTATTGACAAAAATAAAGATAATGTTAGTATAATAAAAGAAGGAAATAGTATGGATATTTCTGGTGCTAAAAGTTTGTCTGTTTATGGAACTGATTACGGAGTTATTAATTTGGAAACAAAGCTTTTGAATGTAGAAAAATTGGAGCGTAATAACTTTGTAAGGTTTGAAATAATTTATAAATTATATTTTTCAAAATTTGATAGCCAAGAAAATAAATTGCAAATACTAATAAATATTAATTCTTAAAGGAGAAGAAAATGAAAGCTAAAGTAATAGAGTTACTTGAACAATCGGTAGCTAAAGTTACAGATGAAGTAGTAAATATTTATGTAGAAACACCTAAAAATTCAGATAATGGGGATTTTTCTACTAATATTGCTATGCAATTAACAAGAATTCTAAGAAAAAATCCTAAAATTATTGCCGAAGAAATAGTTAATAATATTGAGCAAAATGATTTTGTAGAAAAAGTAGAGATTGCAGGACCAGGATTTATTAATTTTTATGTAAAAAAAGCTAGTTTAGGTAATATATTAGATAAGATTTTTGAGTTAGGAGACAAATTTGGGGAAAATAATACAGGTAATGGCGAAAAAGTTTTATTAGAATATGTCTCTGCTAATCCTACGGGTGATTTGCACGTTGGACATGCTAGAAATGGAGCTGTTGCAGATTCATTAGTAAGAATAATGAAGAAATCAGGATATGAAGTTACAAGAGAATTTTATGTTAATGATGCAGGAAATCAAATTAATAATCTTACTCTATCAGCAGATGCACGTTATAAACAAGCGCTAGGATTTGATATAGCTATGCCAGAAGATGGATATAACGGAAAAGATATAATAAGATTAGGAGAAGTTCTTGCTGCAGAATATGGGAATAGTCTTTTGGATAAATCTCAAGAAGATTATATGTCATTTTTACGTGAATATTCAGTAAAGTATCAATTAGAAAAATTAAAAAGAGATTTGGCAGATTTTAGAGTAGAATTTGATAATTTCTTTAGTGAAACGTCTTTATATAATAGTGGAAAAATAATAGATACTTTAGAAACATTGAAGAATTTGAATCATATATATGAGTTAGATGGTGCTACTTGGTTAAGAACAACAGACTTAGGTACTGGAGATGACAAAGATCGTGTTCTTATTAAGGCTGATGGTAGTTACACTTATTTTACACCTGATATAGCATATCATAAAGATAAATTAGATCGTGGTTATGATAAGTTAATTAATTTATTTGGTGCAGATCATCACGGATATGTTCCGCGTCTAAAGGCAGCTGTTAATGCTTTAGGATACAGTGCTAGTAAATTAGAAGTACTTATTATGCAGTTAGTTCGTCTTTTAGAAAATGGTCAAGAAGTTAAAATGAGTAAGAGAACAGGAAAATCTATAACTCTAAGAGATTTAATAGATGAAGTAGGGACAGACGCTGCACGTTATTTCTTAGCTATGAGAAGTGCTGATACACATTTAGATTTTGACTTTTCATTAGCAAAAGAACAGTCTAGTGATAATCCACTTTATTATGTACAATATGCTCATGCTAGAATATGCTCTATTTTACGCCAAGTGGACAGTAATAAATATAATAATAAAGTCTACGATAATAACTTATTGACAGATGAATACAGTGTAGAGATATTAAAAGCTTTAGCTTATTTTCCAGAAGTTGTAGCTCAAGCTGCTAAACATTATGAACCACATAGAATTTGTAATTATGTTCAAAGTTTAGCATCAGCGTTCCATAAATTTTATGGTAATAATAAGGTAATATCAGAAAACAAAGAACAAACAGAAAGTTATTTAGCATTAATAACAGCAGTAAAAATTACAATAAAAAATGCACTTGAATTAGTTGGAGTTAGTGCACCAGAAAAAATGTAACTAGGAGATATATAAATGACAGAATTAAGACAAAATAGTTTATCAATAGTAGATCGTTGTTATCAATATATGGTTGATAATAATATAACAAATCTAAATGTATATGATTTTATTGATTATATAAAGCCTCAACTTAATTTACCAGAGGAAGAATTTGAAATTCAAATGTCATATTTTTATACAGATTTGAATTTAGATGGGCGTTTTGTATGTGTTGAAGATGGAAGTTGGACATTAAAAGATAGTTTATCAGTAGAGGACTTTATGAATTTTGTAGAGCCAAGTATTCATAAGTTTGAATTAGAAGATGAAGAGGAAATCAAACTATTAGAAGATGAAGAGGACGTTACTGATGATGTAGATGAGCTACTTGAAGATGAAGAAGGTGACGATTCAGAAGATGATTATTATGAATTAAATGATGAGGGGATAGTGTCTAAATACAAAATTAATCCTGAAGATGAAGAATTTTAATCATAAAATTATAAATAGCGTGATATAAATTAGTATATTATTAAATATATAAATTTAAAAGACAACCGAAAGAGGTTGTCTTTTTTTATTTCAAGAAAGAAAATTTCAAAAGAGTTATACTTTTATTTTATTTAAAATTAATTATTTAGTTTTAATATGTTAGTTAGGATATCTAGTACTATTCGATAATGTTTGTGTTTTTATAATTTAATAATAAAAAAATTTATAAAAACGGTTTTAAAGTTCAGTTTATAAAGATAAAATAATTTATTTTTAATATAAAATTCGATTTTTATTGGATTATCTCTTGATTTGATTTTAATAAAGGAGTATAATCTAAATATAAACGTACGTTATTTTTAGTTTTTTGTAATATTTTGTACTTTAAACGAACTTTATAATAAAAAAGGAGTTAATTTAATGAAAATAGCAGTTATTATGGGATCAAAATCGGATTATACTACAATGGAAGAAACTTGCAATTTGTTGGATAAATTTGGAATTTCTTATGATAAAAAAGTTGTTAGTGCACATAGGACACCAGATTTATTAGTTGAATTTGCTAAGAATGCTAAATCAAATGGTTATTCTTTAATAATTGCAGCTGCAGGTGGAGCAGCACATTTACCTGGGATGGTTGCTTCAATGACCACTCTTCCTGTAATAGGAGTGCCAATAAAATCTAGTGTTTTAAGTGGTGTTGATTCTTTGTATTCGATAGTTCAGATGCCAGCGGGAGTACCTGTTTTAACAATGGCTATTGGAATATCTGGAGCTAGAAATGCAGCCATAAGTGCATTATCAATTTTAGGAATTATGAATGAAGAATACTCAGAAAAATATGCAGAGTTTAAAAAAGAGCAAGAAAGAATAGTATTGGAAGAAATGAAATTATGATGAAAACAGTTTTACCAGGAAGTACAATTGGAATTATTGGTGGTGGACAACTCGGACGTATGCTTGCTATGAGTGCCAAAGAAATGGGCTATAAGATTATCATTTTAGATCCTAATTATGATTGTTGTGCGAAAATTTTTAGTGATAAATTTATTAATGCAGATTTTGATAATTTTGAAAAAATTGAAGAGTTGTGTAGATTAAGTGATGTTGTAACATTTGAATTTGAAAATATTGATGCTAAGGTATTAGCTATATTAGAAGAGAAATATAACTTGGTTCAAAGCTCTAAGCTTTTAAAAATTACGCAACATAGATATTTAGAAAAAGAATTTGCTAAGACTTTAGATATCCCAACTGTAAATTACATACATATAGAAAAGAATACTAATATTTGCATTGAGCAACCTTATCTTATGAAAACTCTAAGATTTGGATATGATGGAAAAGGTCAAAAAATAATTAATAAGAAAGAGGAAATAGAACAATATACTATTTTGGAGGAAATTGTTTCTTTAGATAAGGAAATTTCTGTTATAGCATCTAAAGATAAATTTGATATTCAAATAGTAGCAGTTGTCGAGAATGAGCATAGAAATAATATTCTATATCGTTCTAAAATACCAACTTCAGCCACCGAAGAACAAGAAAATTTAGCAGTAGAGTATACAAAAAGAATTTTAAATAATATAGATTATTATGGAGTAATTACAGTTGAATTTTTTATAAGCAATGGGAAAGTTATTTTTAATGAAATTGCACCAAGAGTTCATAATTCAGGACATATTACTATGCAATCTGCGAATAAGAGTCAATTTAGAGCACATATTGAAGCAATTTGTGGATTGAGAGTAGGGAATATTATAAACAGAGAAACAACACTTTACAATATATTAGGTCAAGATGAACATTATTTCAAAAACTTAATTACCGAAAAACAAGGGTATTTGCATTTGTATGAAAAAGAAGCAAAACAAAATAGGAAAATTGGACATATTAACTTTTATGGAGATGTATATTTAGGAGAAAATGATGAATAAAAAAAGAATTTTTGTAAAAAAAAGAGAAGGATATAATCAAGAAGAATTACAACTTAAAAATATTTTAAATGCAGAGTATAATTTAGGACTAGAATTTATAAATATTTATGTGATATATGATATTTATAATATTGATGAAAAAACTTATAGGTTATCTAAAAAGTCTGTTTTTTCTGAAGTTGTAACAGATGAAGTTTTTGAAAATATTGAGTTAGAAGATGGGAAATATTTCGCTTACGAAGTACTTCCAGCTCAATATGATCAAAGAGCTGATAGTGCTACTCAGTGTCTTAAATTGTTGAATATGAACAGCAATGCTAGTGTAAGAAGTGGAAAGCTGATTACTTTTAATAAAAAGTTAACTGACAAGCAGATGAAATTAGTAGAAAATTACTTAGTTAATCCTATAGAAGCTAGAAAGAAAAATCTAGATATTTTAGAATTTTCTTTAGACTCTAATCCTAAGTCGTTAAGAGATTTAAGTGGCTTTTTGGAATATTCGATTGAAGAATTGGAAAAATTAAAAGTAGAATTTTCTTTAGCGATGAACTTAGAAGATTTAAAATTTATTCAAGATTATTTTAAGACAGAAAATAGAAATCCTACTGAAACTGAAATTCATGTTCTTGACTGTTATTGGAGTGATCACTGTAGACATACTACATTTGAAACAATTCTTGATGAGATTAATATAGAATCACAATTATTTAAGAAAGAAATGCAAGATGCTTTTGATTATTATTTAAAAATTAGAGAAGATTTAGGTCAATCTGACAAGCCAATTACATTAATGGATATGGCAAGTATAATAGGGAAATATCATGTCAGAATATTGAATGATCAAAATATTGAAGTTAGTGAAGAAATTAATGCTTCTTCGTTTTTCACTACAATAAAAAATAAAGGAAAAGAAGAACGCTGGTTAATTCAGTTTAAAAATGAAACACACAATCATCCTAGTGAAATAGAACCTTTTGGAGGAGCTAGTACGTGTATAGGGGGAGCTATAAGAGATCCTTTATCAGGAAGAAGCTACGTCTATCAAGCTATGCGTATTTCGGGAAGTGGTAATATTCTACAAAAACGTGAAGATACTTTAGCTCATAAATTACCACAGGTAGATATATCTAAAGGTACTGCTCATGGTAATTCATCATATGGAAATCAGATAGGAATTTCAACAACTTTTGTAAAAGAAATATATGATGATAGTTACGTTGCTAAGCATATGGAAGTAGGAGCGGTAGTAGGAGCAGTTAGAGAGGACAATTATAAACGAGAAAGTTTAAAATCTGGAGATATTGTTGTTATGATTGGGGGACGTACTGGACGAGATGGAATACAAGGGGCAAGCGGATCTAGTATTGAACATACCGATTCGTCTTTAGAAACTATGTCGAGTCAAGTTCAAAAAGGAAATGCACCAGAAGAAAGAAAGCTGCAAAGATTATTTAGAAATGCAAAAGTCACGAAACTTATAAAAAAATGTAATGATTTTGGAGCAGGTGGAGTGTGTGTTGCTATTGGGGAGTTGTCTGATGGTATTGAGATTCATTTAGATAAAATTTTAACAAAATATAAAGGGTTAAATGCAACAGAGTTAGCTATAAGTGAATCACAAGAAAGAATGGCAGTAGTAATAGACAAAGATGATTATAAAAAATTTATTTGTGAATGTGAAAAAGAAAATATTGAATACGCTCATGTAGCAACAATAACTAATAAAAGACGATTAGAAATGTATTATTACGGTGAAAAAGTAGTAGATATGAGTGCTGATTTTTTAGAAACTAGTGGAGTAAAACAACATGCAGTAGCTAGTTTAAACGACAATAGTTTAGAAAATCCATTTAAAAATAAAATATTCAGTAGAAAAAGTTTATTAGGAGAATTAGGAGAATTAAATGTTACTTGCCAAAAAGGATTGGTTTCAAAATTTGATTCTTCAATTGGTACTACTACAGTACTTATGCCTTTCGCTGGAAAAAACAAACTTACACCAGTGCAAGCAAGTGTACAGGCGTTACCTACACTTCATTCAACAAGTGATACGGCAACAATACTAACTTATGGATTTATTCCTAAAATTTCATGTTATTCTCCATTTTTATCTTCTATATATGCTGTTTTAGAATCAGTAGCTAAAGTTTATGCAGTAGGAGGAAGTAAAGAAAGTCTGTATTTTTCATTCCAAGAATACTTCGAAAAACTTGGAAAAGATAGTAAAAAATGGGGAAAAGTTACACAGAGTTTATTAGGAAGTATTTATGCACAAAAAGAAATAGGTAGACCTAGTATTGGAGGAAAAGATAGTATGTCGGGAACATTTAATGATTTAAATGTTGTTGAAACATTAATTTCTTTTACTTGTTCACCAGTAAAAATAAGTGATGTAATTACACCAGAACTAAAAAATATAGGCAATATCTTGTATTACATCCCGGTTATTAAAGATAAAAAAGGTTATCCTAATATCGCAAAAACATTAGAAAATTATGAGTTAGTACATAAATACATTAAAGAAAGAAAAATAGTTTCAGCATATGTTCAAGAAGAAGGTAGTTTAGCTTCCTCTTTAGTGAAAATGTCATTAGGTAGTGGATTAGGGTTTGAAGTTGAGAAAGAAGATATTTTAAACTTTGATCCAGCTTCTATAGTAGTAGAAGCAACGCAAGAATTACCATTTGAGAAATTAGGTAAAGTTAGCGATAGAATTATTATAAATAATGAAGTATTTACTAACAAGGATATTTACGACGCATATACAACTACATTAAATGACATTTATCCAATGTATCAAAATGAAGATAAAGGTAATGTGGAAAATGTACATACAGAAAATGAAGAGAAAAGGTACTATCCTGAATTTGTAGAAGATGTTAAAGTTGTTATTCCAGTATTTCCAGGAACAAATTGTGAATACGATAGTGAAAAAGCATTTATAGAAGCAGGGGCAACTCCAACAACAGTAGTTATAAAAAATACTAAGAACAATGATATTGAGAAATCTATAAATGAATTTGTTAGTGAAGTAGAAAAAGCCCATATTATTATGTTCCCTGGAGGATTTTCAAGTGGTGATGAGCCAGATGGTAGTGCTAAATATATAGTTAATTTTTTGAAAAATGACAAAGTTAAAAATGCAATTCATAGCCATTTATCACAGAAAAAATTAATTTTAGGAATTTGCAATGGATTCCAAGCACTTCTAAAATCAGGATTACTTCCATATGGGAAAATACAAGATTTAACAACAGATGATGTAACCTTATACAGAAATGATAGCTATGAGCATATTTCAACTACTGCATTTACTCGTGTAGCAAATACAAATTCACCTTGGTTACAAGACTTTAATATTGGGGATAAGCATGAAGTTGTATTTAGTCATGGAGAAGGAAAGGTAGTAGGGATTAATATAGAAAAATTTAGACATTTAATAGCTTTTCAATACTGTGATTTCAATGGGAATGCAACACTTAATGGAAAATTTAATCCTAACGGTTCATTGTTGGCAACAGAGGGATTAATAAGTGAAGATGGACTGATTCTCGGTAAAATGGGGCATAGCGAAAGATTTGGAGAAAATTTGTATAAAACAAATACATTAAATATAAAACAAGATATATTTAAAAATGGTGTTAATTATTTTAAAGGGGAAAAATAAATGAAACTATTATACGAAGGAAAAGCAAAACAACTTTTTGAATGTGAAAATAAGGATGAAATTTATGTGCATTACAAAAATAGTGCAACAGCATTTAATGGCGAGAAAAAAGAGGAGTTTGATTTTAAAGGTAGTTTTAATAATAATATAACTTCTTTAATTTTTGAATATTTAGAAAGAGAAGGAGTTGAAACACATTTTATAAAGAAAATAAATGAAACAGATCAGCTTTGTAAACATGTAAAGATTATTCCATTAGAAGTAATAGTAAGAAATATTGTTGCAGGTTCAATGGCTAAAAAATATGGTTTAGAAGAAGGAACAAAATTAATAAAGCCAGTGTTTGAGCTTAGTTATAAAAATGATGAATTAAATGATCCGTTAATTAATGATGATCATGCAGTGGCGCTAGGAATAGTTACAGAAGAAGAACTCAATATTATAAAAAAACAAGCATTAATTATTAATAATCTACTTCAAAAATTATATTTAAAATCAAATTTAATATTAGTAGACTTCAAAATCGAATTTGGAAAAACAAAAAGTGGAAAAGTTATTTTAGCAGATGAAATTTCTCCTGATACATGTCGCTTGTGGGATGTAAATACTAATGAAAAATTAGATAAAGATAGATTTAGAAGAGATTTAGGTTCTGTAATGGAAGCTTATGAAGAAGTTTTAAGGAGATTGAAAAATGCGAAGTCTTAATGAAGAATGTGGAGTATTTGGAATTTGGGGGCATGAATCAGCTAGTAATATTACATATTTCGGATTACATAGTTTGCAACATCGTGGTCAAGAGGGAGCGGGTATAGTTTCAACTGATTGTAAAAAATTACGAGGTTATAGAGATTTAGGGTTAGTATCAGAAGTATTTCGTGATAATGCAAAACTGGAGAGTTTAGTTGGTACTGCAGCTATAGGACATGTTAGATATGCTACTTCTGGTAGCAATTGTATACAGAACATTCAACCATTTTTGTTTCATTTTTATGATATGAGTGTTGGAATTTGCCACAATGGAAATTTAATTAATGCAAAATCATTACGAAAAGAGCTAGAAGAAGATGGGGCAATTTTTCATTCCTCTTCTGATACAGAGGTACTAATTCATCTAATTCGTAGAAGTAAAAAATCAACTTTTAAGGAAAAGTTAAAAGAAAGTTTGAAAATAATTAAAGGTGGTTTTACTTATTTATTACTTACTAAAGAAACCCTTTATGGAGCTGTTGATCCAAACTGCTTGCGACCATTAGCAATCGGAAAAATGAAAAATGGAGCATATGTAGCAGCTAGTGAAACTTGTGCAATTGATGTAGTAGGTGCAGAATTTGTTTGTAATGTTGGAGCAGGGGAATTAGTAATTATTAATGATGAAGGAATTCGTATAGAAAAATATACAGAAGATACTAAGGTTTCTATTGCAGCTATGGAATACGTATATTTTTCAAGACCTGATTCAAATATAGCTGGAGTGAATGTCCATACAGTTCGCAAAAAAACAGGTAAAAGACTAGCAAATGAACACCCTGCGCCACATGCAGATATGGTAATAGGAGTTCCAAATTCATCGTTATCAGCTGCAAGTGGCTATGCAGAAGAAAGTGGACTTCCCTATGAAATGGGTCTTATTAAAAATCAGTATATAGCAAGGACATTTATTCAACCTACACAAGAATTACGTGAACAAGGAGTAAGAATGAAACTGTCTGCTGTAAAAGGTGTAGTAAATGGAAAAAGTATTGTTTTAGTTGATGACTCTATTGTTAGAGGGACTACTTGTAAAAGGATTGTTCAACTTCTTAAAGAAGCAGGGGCAAGAGAAGTTCACGTAAGAATAGCTGCACCTCCATTAATATTCCCGAGTTTTTACGGGATAGATATTTCAACTACAGAAGAATTAATTTCTGCTAATAAAACTACAGAAGAAGTTTGTAAAATAATTGGTGCAGATTCTTTAGGATTTTTGAGTGAGGACGGTCTAATAGAATCTATAGGATTAGATTATGATACTGAGTATAAAGGATTATGTATGGATTGTTTTAATGGAGACTATTCCGCAGGATTATATGATTATAGAGAATCTTATATAAACTCTATGACAGAAATTCAAAAAGAATTTTTGAAAGAAAGGGGTAGAAATAATGAGTAAAAAATATGAAGAAAGTGGAGTTAGCCTAAAGGCTGGATATGACTCAGTAGAGCTTATAAAAAAACATGTTGCACGAACAAAGAATTTAGGAATGCTTTCTACTATCGGAAGTTTTGGTGGGTGTTTTGATTTAGGAGCTTATAAATTTAAGAATCCAGTATTAGTAAGTGGGACTGATGGAGTTGGTACTAAATTGAAGCTTGCATTTGAATTGAATATTCATAATACAATAGGTATTGATGTAGTAGCAATGTGTGTAAATGATATTTTAGCTCAAGGAGCAATTCCGTTATTTTTCTTGGATTATTTGGCAGTAGGAAAAAATTATCCTAAACAGATAGAAGAAATAGTATCGGGAGTAGCCGAAGGTTGTGTTCAAGCAGGATGTGCTATTGTAGGTGGAGAGACAGCAGAAATGGCTGGTTTTTATGAAGATGGAGAATACGATATTGCAGGATTTTGTGTAGGTGCTCAAGAAAAAGAATTATTACTAAATCCTATAAACACAAAAGCAGGACAAATTGCTATAGGTCTACCTTCTAGCGGTGTACACTCTAACGGATTTTCATTAATCAGAAAAATTTTAAAAGATAATAATATTAGTCTATATGAAAAATTTGAAGATAGTACAGTGGGAGAAGTCCTATTAACACCTACTAAAATTTATGCTAAAGAAGTATTAATAGTTTTAGAAAAAATAAAAGTAGCTGGTATTTCTCATATAACAGGAGGGGGATTTTATGAAAATCTACCTAGATGTTTAGACAAAGGTTTAGGTATGAAAATAAATAAAAATTCTTATAAAGTTCCTAAGATATTTCATTATCTTCAGGAAAAAGGAAATATAGACGAAAAAGATATGTATAATATCTTCAATATGGGGGTAGGACTAGTTCTTATAGTTGATAAAAAAGATGTTGAAGAAGCTTTATCATTGTTGAACAACGCTTTCGTACTGGGTGAAGTAACAAATAGTGGAGAAATAGAGATATTATGAAAAAAAGAGTAGCTATATTTGCATCAGGGGAAGGAAGCAACTTTGAAAAAATTGCTGATAATAAAGATTTAAAAGATAAAATAAAAATTGAAATTCTAGTTTGTGATAACAAAGATGCTCCAGTAATACAGAAAGCAGAAATTAGGAATATTCCCACTTATGTTTTTTCGTCTAAAGATTTTGATAGTAAAGAAGATTACGAAAGAGAAATTTTGAAAAAAGTACACAATTTAGATTATATCTTCTTAGCAGGATATATGAGAATAATTTCTCCGTATTTTTTAGAAAATTATAAAAATACTATTATTAATATTCATCCTTCTTTGCTTCCAAAATATAAAGGAAAAAATGCTATAGAAAAAGCGTATAACGCAAATGAAAAAGAGATAGGAGTTAGTATACACTACGTAAATGAAGAAGTAGATGGAGGAGATATAATAGCACAAAAATCTATTGAGGTATCTCAAAGCGATACATTAGAGTATGTAACAGAAAAAATTCATAAAATAGAGCATGAACTTTATCCATACGTTATTTTAAAATTAATAAAGGAGGAATTATGAAAAAAAGAGCTTTAATAAGTGTAAGTGATAAAACAGATATTATAGAATTTGCGAAAGGTTTAGAAAATCAAAATTTTGAGATTATAAGTACAGGAGGAACTTTTAATTATTTAAAAAATAATGGTGTAAATTGTATAAGCATTGAAGATATTACTAATTTTCCAGAAATTTTAGAAGGTAGAGTTAAAACTCTTCATCCTAAAATACATGGGGGATTACTTTCTAAAAGAAAAAATGAATTACATAATAAACATATTAAAGATAATAATATTGATTATATTGATCTAGTGTGTGTTAATCTTTATCCTTTTGAAGAAACGATTAAAAAAGATAATGTAAGTGAAGAAGAAATTATTGAAAACATTGATATTGGTGGACCAAGTATGCTAAGAAGTGCAGCCAAAAATTTCAATGATGTAGTAGTTGTTACAGATATTAAAGACTATTCCTTAATTTTAGATGAGTTATCAAATGGAGAAATTACGTTAGCAACTCGTAGAAAATTAGCTATAAAGGCATTTAGCACAACAGCTAGTTATGATGCTGCTATTTCAAACTATTTTAATAAAAAAGATAATTTAATTCCAGAAAAATTAACTTTATCATATAAATTAGAAAATACATTAAGGTATGGAGAAAACCCACATCAAAAAGCATACCATTATGTAAGTGATAATAATGAAAGTTATGCAATTCAAAATGCAGTTAAATTGCATGGTAAAGATATGTCTTATAATAATATTCAAGATGCTTCTGCTGCATTAGATATTTTATCTGAATTTGATGAAACTGTATGTGTTGCAGTAAAACACACTAATCCTTGTGGTGTAGCTATAGGAAACGATGTTTTTGATGCGTATACTCGTGCTTACGAAGCGGATCCAGTTTCTATTTTTGGAGGAATAGTTGCAATAAATGGGAAAATAGATAAAAAAACAGCAGAAAAAATGAATAGTATATTTTTAGAAATTATATTAGCAAATGATTATGATGATGATGCATTACAAATATTAACTCAGAAAAAAAATCTTCGTATTTATAAACTAGGTAAAAAAAATAAAAATAAAGAAATACAAATTAAAAGTGTTCGTGGTGGAATATTAGTTCAAGATTTTAACGATAAATTAACTAATAACTATGTTACAGTTACTGATAAAAAAGCTACTGATGAAGAAATAGAAGATTTGGAGTTTGGATTAAAAATTGTAAAACATGTTAAGTCTAATGCAATAGTTGTTGTGAAAAACAAACAAACATTAGGAATAGGCGCAGGACAAATGAATCGTGTTGGATCTTGTAAAATTGCTCTTGAACAAGCAGGAGATAAAGCTAAAGGTGCTGTGTTAGCTTCAGATGCTTTCTTCCCAATGCGTGATAGTGTAGATCTTGCAGCAAAATATAAAATATCAGCAATAGTACAACCCGGAGGATCTATAAGAGACGAAGAGAGTATTAATGCTTGTAATGAGAAAGGTGTGGCGATGATGTTTAGTGAAATTCGTCACTTTAAACACTAATGAGTAAGGTCCTAGTAGTAGGCTGTGGTGGAAGAGAGCACGCTATAGCTTATAAATTTTATAAAGAAGGTCATGATATCTACATGATTGGTATAAATCCAGCAGTAGAGGAATTTGGAGTTTGTGTATATTTAGAAGAAGATAAAATACCAAACTATGCATTAGAAAATGAAATAGACTTAGTTTTTGTTGGGCCAGAAACTCCGCTAGTAAATGGTTTAATTGATAAATTAAAAGAAAAAAATATAAAAGCATTTGGGCCAAGTAAAAAAGCAGCACAATTAGAGGGTAGTAAAGTATTTTCTAAAATGATGATGGAAAAATATAATATACCTACAGCAAAATATAGAAGCTTTAATAATTATGAAGAGGCAAAAAATTATTTATCAAAACAAAATATGCCAGTAGTATTAAAAGCAGATGGATTAGCAGCAGGTAAAGGTGTAATTATATCTTACAGTATGGAAGAAGCACAGCATGAACTTAGAGAAATGATGTGTAATTGTAAATTTAATGAATCTGGTACTAGTGTAGTAATTGAGGAGTTTCTTCAAGGAGAAGAATTTTCATTAATGTGTTTTGTGTCAGATAAAAAAGTTTATCCTATGGAAATTGCACAAGATCATAAGCGTTCATTTGACAATGATAAAGGTTTAAATACGGGAGGTATGGGAGCTTATTTACCATTAAGAAAAATAACTAGAGAAGATATAAATCAAGGTGTTGAACAAGTAGTTCAGCCAATAGTTAATGCTATGAGTGAAGAGGGTATGCCATTTTATGGAATACTTTATGCAGGTCTTATGAAGTGTAGTGATGGAGTAAAAACGATAGAGTTTAATGTTCGCTTTGGAGATCCTGAGAGCGAAGTAATATTACTGAAGTTAGAAAGCAGTTTGTATGATATAGCTACTAATATAATAGACGGAAAAGAAATAGAACTAAAATGGAATAATGATACTATTATAGGAGTAGTAATGGCAGCAAAAGGTTACCCAGAGGAAAGCCCAAAAGGTGGAGTAATCAAAGGATTAGATAAATTATCAGTTCCTGTATTTCATATGGGAACAAAAAAAGTAAATAATAATATTACTATAAATGGTGGGCGTGTTTTATTGGTCTGTGCAAGTGGAAAAAATTTAATAGAAGCAAGACAAAAAGTATATAATGAAATACAAAAAATAGAAAGTGATGATTTATTTTTCCGAACAGACATAGGGCACTTATCATTGTAATTGTAGTCTTATTGATGAATCTTTTAGTAAGGAATGTGAATATAATAATATAAATAAAATTAGGAGATATTTTATGATAGAGAGATACAGTAGAGAAGCTATGCGAGAAGTATTTAACGACAAAAATCGCTTTAATGCGTATTTAAAAGTAGAACTTTATGCTACTGAAGCATGGAGTAAATTAGGGATCGTTCCAAAAGAAGATGTAGATAAGTTGTTTGAAAATGCCAAATTTGATTTAGATGGTATATTAGAGTTAGAAAAGGAAACAAAGCATGACATAGTAGCTTTTACAAGAAATGTATCTAGTTATCTTGGAGAAGAAAAAAAATGGATTCATTATGGACTAACATCTACTGATGTTGTTGACACTGCTTATGGTTATTTATATAAACAAGCTAATGATATTTTATTAGATGATTTATTGAAATTTCAAGAAGCTTTGAAAGAAAAAGCACTTGAGTACAAATTTGTTCCTTGTATTGGTAGGACACATGGAGTACACGCTGATATAAGTAGTTTTGGTTTGAAATTTGCTCTATACTATGACGAATTTAATCGACATATAAAAAGATTTAAAGAAGTTAGAAAAATTATCGAAGTAGGTAAAATTTCTGGAGCGGTAGGGACATTTTCTAATACGCCTCCAGAAGTACAGGATTATGTATGTGAAAAATTAAGAATAGAATCTAGTAATGTATCGACACAAACGTTGCAACGTGATAGACATGCAGACTATTATTCAACTTTAGCATTAATAGCTAGTTCAATAGAAAAAATTGGAGTTGAGATAAGACATCTTCAGCGTACAGAAGTAAGAGAAGCAGAAGAATTCTTTTCTAAGAATCAGAAAGGTTCTAGCGCTATGCCTCACAAAAGAAATCCTATTTCAAGCGAAAATATGGCAGGCTGTGCAAGAATAATGAGGGGATATATGTTAGCATCTTATGAGAATATACCATTATGGCACGAAAGAGATATATCACATTCAAGTGCAGAGCGTATACTAAGTAATGATGCTACAACTTTATTAGATTATATGTTAAATAGATTTACAAATGTTATAAAAAATTTAACAGTATTTACAGACAATATGATAAAAAATATTTACGCAACTAATGGTGTTATTTTTGCTCAGATGGTAATGAGTAATCTGATAGAAAAATATGATTTTTCTAGAGAAGAAGCCTATGATTTAGTGCAACCAATAGCAATGAAATCTTGGTTTGAAAATATTCCATTTAAAACTTTACTAGAAGAAAATAAAATAATAAAAGAATTTATATCAAAAGAAGTGTTAGATAGTTGCTTTGATTTAGATATTCATTTAAAAAACATTAATAAAATTTATAATCGTATTCCAGGATTAGAGAGTTAACAAAATTAAGGATGTTACTATTTAAGGTTAAGTTTGATATAAAATAAAAAAGAGAGGTAATAAAATGAAACCAGATTTTCAAATTTCAAATGAATGTGAGAAAAAACATATTGTAGAAGTTGCATCAAAGCTAGGTATTAAAGAAGAAGATTTAATTCTTTATGGTAATTACAAAGCAAAAATTCAAATAAAAGATTTAAATAATGAAACTAACGATAATGCAAAGTTAATTTTAGTTACGTCTATAAATCCTACATCAAGTGGAGAAGGAAAGTCTACAGTAACTATAGGACTATCTGATGCTTTAAATAAAATAGGAAAGAAATCGTGTGTTGCACTTCGTGAGCCATCATTAGGACCAGTTTTAGGGAAAAAAGGAGGTGCTTCTGGAGGAGGATATGCTCAAGTTGTACCTATGGAAGAAATTAATCTACATTTTACTGGAGATATGCACGCTATTACGACAGCGCACAATGCAATATCAGTCTTGATAAATAATCATATTTTCCAAGGCAATGAATTAGATATAGATAGAGTATTATTTAATCGTGTAATGGATATGAATGCAAGAGATCTTCGTCATATAAAAATTAATGTAGGAACAGATTTAGAAAGAGAAGATGGTTTTGATATTACAGTTGCCAGTGAAATAATGGCTATCTTATGTTTATCAGAAAGTTTGGGAGATTTAAAAGAGAAATTAAAAAATATTTTATTAGCATATAATTCAAAAGGAGAACCAATTTATCTAAAAGATTTGCAAATAGAAGATGTAATTGCGGCTCTATTAAAAGATGCAATAAAACCAAATATTGTTCAAACTCTAGAGAATAATCCTACTATAATTCACGGAGGACCATTTGCGAATATAGCACATGGTTGTAATTCAATAATAGCAACTAAAACAGCTTTAAAATATGCAGATTATGTTGTAACTGAGGCTGGCTTTGGAGCTGATCTTGGAGCTGAGAAATTTTTGGATATTAAATGTCGTAAATCTGGTTTAAAACCCAAAGTTGCAGTTGTTGTAGCAACAATAAAAGCATTAAAACTTCATGGTAATGTTGAAGAAAAGGACTTGAAAATAGAAAATATAGATGCATTATCAAAAGGTATTGAAAACTTACAAAAACATATAGAAAATCTTAATAAGTATAATTTACCAGTAGTTATAGCTCTTAATGTATTTACTACAGATACAGAAAATGAACTTGACTTCATAGAAAATTGGGCTTTTGAACAAGGAGTCAAGTTATCACGAACAGAAGTTTGGGAAAAAGGTGGAGAAGGTGGTCTAGACCTTGCTAAAAAAGTTATCGAAGAAGCAGAAAACAATAATAAAGATTTAAAATTGCTTTATAGAGATGATGAATCAATTCTTAATAAAATTGAAAAAATATGTAAAGAAATTTACGGAGCTGATGGAATTGATATAGAAGATAGTGTAAAAGAAGAAATAATAAAGATAGAAAAATTAGGTTTTAAAAATTTACCTGTATGTATGGCAAAAACACCAGCTTCACTAAGTGACAATGCGAAAATAAAAGGTAGACCTAGTGGATTTAAAATTACTATTAATGATGTGAAGTTAAGAAGCGGAGCAGGATTTGTTGTTGCATATGCTAATAAAGTATTAACAATGCCGGGATTACCTAAAGTTCCAAATGCATTAAATATTAAAATTGATGAAGAAAATGAAAATATTTTAGGGATTTTTTAGAATAAACATTTCTATACATCAAAATTTTAATATTAAATTATAATAAACTAGAAGGATGTTGAGTTTCTTCTAGTTTATATTTTTAGAATAATATAAGTATATTTATAAAATTGAATTTTATTATGCTAGTTATATAGATAATAATTATGAAAAATATACCCTAGGAAATTTTATTTTAAATAATAATATTTTCTTTAAAGATAGTTATTAATATTGAAATATTTTCAATTATTAATAGTTATAATTATCTTTACAATGAAGCATAATTATTGTATAATTATTTTAATTTTTTTAATAAAGGAAGTGATTTTATGAAACAGAAAAGAATGAAAAGAAATTTAAATTCTCGTCATGTTTCTATGATGGCAATAGGAGGATCTATTGGAACAGGATTATTTATGGCGACGGGAGCCATGTTTAGTCAAGCAGGATCGTATTTATCAGTAGCATCATATATTTTTATAGGTGTGTTTATTTATCTTTTGATGTCAGCTGTTGGTGAATTAGCAAGTTTTTATCCTGTCTCTGGTTCATTTAGCTCTTATGCAGAAAGATTTGTTGATCCATCTTTAGGTTTTGCTTTAGGATGGTTATACTGTATAATGTGGATTTTAGTTGCGGGGATAGATATTATAACATTAGCAAAAGTTCTACAGTTTTGGTCTTTCTTCCAACAATTTTCTATTATGAGTCTGTGTTTATTCTTTTTATTAGTTCTTTGTATTATCAATATAGCAAGTGTAAAATTTTTTGGGGAAGTAGAATATTGGTTAACTACAATAAAAGTTTTAGCAGTTATATTTTTCTTGCTTGCAGGTGTGGGATTAATTTTAGGTGTTTTGGGTGGAACAACTCACAGCTTGAATACTTTTGTAAATAATAGCAAGTCTGCAGAATTACAAGGTTTTTTAGGTTTCTTTGCTATTTTATCAACAGCAGCATTTTCATTTGGTGGTACGGAATCGGTAGCAGTAGCTTCTGGTGAATCAAAAAATCCAGAGAAAACTATGTCTAAAGCAGTAAATAAAGTGTTTTGGCGTATACTAATTTTTTATGTAGCAACGATATTTATTATAGCGGCAGTAATACCTATAACTGATCCTAGATTGTTAGATACATCTAATATATCAGCTTCACCTTTTACTTTAGTATTTGAGAATGCAGGATTTTTACTAGCGGCTTCTGTAATGAATGCTGTAATTTGTGCTTCTGTGTTATCTGCGGCTAATTCAGGAATTTATTTTTCTAGTAGACAGTTGTTTTCATTGGGTACAAGAGGATTAGCACCAAAAATGTTTTCTAAATTAAGTACAAATTCAAGTCCACAGTCAGCAGTTTTGTTGTGTATAATTTTTATAGTACTAACTTTTCTTTTTGAAAAATATAATGCTACAGGATATTATATGTTGTTATCTTTAGTAGGATTAATAATTGTTTGTGTTTGGATAATAGCAATATTTTCTCAAATTAGACTTAGAAAAGCTATTATTAAACAAAACAAAAATATAGAAGATATTTTACCATATAGAGCTAAATTTGGAATTGTAGGATCTTATGTTGCATTAATAGCATTTATACTTTTAATAGTTTTACAGACATATTCAGATTTTGTAGCTAAAGGTGTATTAGCAGGTATATATGATTTACTGCCTATTATATTTATTTTGGCTTTGTATTTTGGTTATAAATTAATAACTAAAAGTAAGATAGTTAAAATAGAAGATATAGATTTACAGAAAAGTTTAGAAGAATAAAGTGATTTTTTATAATACATAATTGTATGAAAAATATAAATTTAAGAGTGATTGATGCTCTTATATCAGCACACCAAAGTTATAGTTGTTATCTAACTTTAGTTGTGCTTTTTATTATATTTAAAACTTTACATTATACTATAATTAATGTATAATTATTCTTATTTTTCTAAAGAGGATGTGAGTTGTTTTAATGGTACACAAAAAAATGAGGAGAAATTTAAGCTCTCGCCACGTTTCTATGATGGCAATAGGAGGATCTATAGGAACAGGTATTTTTATGGCGACTGGATCAATGGTTAGTCAGGCAGGCTCGTACATATCTGTTGCAGCTTATACATTCATAGGAATTTTTGTTTATTTTCTTATGTCAGGAGTTGGCGAGTTAGCAAGTTTTTATCCTGTTTCTGGTTCTTTTAGTTCATATGCAGAAAGATTTGTAGACCCTGCGTTAGGGTTTGCGTTAGGTTGGCTATATTGGCTGATGTGGATTTTAGTAGCAGGTATAGATATAATAACTTTATCTAGAATTTTACAGTTTTGGGATTTTTTTCAGCAATTTTCTGTATGTACATTGAAGTTATTCTTTTTATTAATACTTCTTATTATAAATATAACAAGTGTCAAAATTTTTGGAGAAGTGGAGTATTGGCTTACTACTATTAAGGTTTTAACAGTTGTAGTATTTTTAATAGTAGGAGTATCAGTGATATTTGGTATTTTAGGGGATAATACTTATGGTTTAAATACATTTGTAGCTAATGCAAAAGGAAACTCACTTCAAGGATTTTTAGGCTTATTTGGTATTTTATCTACAGCAGCATTTTCATTTGGTGGTACAGAATCAGTAGCTATAACATCAGGTGAATCACAAGATCCTAAAAATACTATTCCAAAAGCAGTAAATAAAGTATTTTGGCGTATATTACTTTTTTATGTTGGTACAATTTTCATAATAGCATCAGTTGTATCAGTTACAGACGAAAGACTCTTGAATACGTCTAGTGTCTTAGCTTCTCCATTTACTATAGTATTTGAAAATGCAGGCTTCTTATTAGGAGCAGCTGTTATGAATGCAGTTATATGTTCTTCGGTTATATCAGCAGGAAATTCAGGGATTTATTTTGCTAGTAGACAGTTATTTTCTTTAAGTACAAGAGGACTTGCTCTTAAGCAATTCTCTAAGCTAAGCACTAATTCTGTCCCTAATTTAGCAGTATTTATATCTGTAATATTTATAATTTTAAGCTTTATATTTGAGCATTATAATTCTGCAGGATATTACATGCTTTTATCTTTAGTAGGAATAGTAACAATATGTGTATGGATAGTAGCTATATTGGCGCAAATACGTCTTAGAAAAGCTATTGTTAAGCAGAATAGAAATTTAGAGGAATTATTACCTTATCAAGCAAAATTTGGTTTAACAGGATCATATATTGCTTTATGCGTATTTATTACGTTAATATTTTTACAAATTTATTCAGATATAATTTTAAAAGGATTCTTAGCATCTTTATACAATTTATTACCAGTAATTATAATAGTAGCAATTTATTTCGGGTATAAAGTTGTTAATAAGACGCAGATAATAAAATTAGAAAAAATAAATTTAGACAAAAATTTTGAATAATTTTTTATACTAATGATGATATTTACTTATTTATTTTGTAGATGTCATCATTTTTTGATTTTTGTTTTAATGCAATAAATTAATTATTGAAAACATACTCAGCTTTGTACTAATAATAAAATATGATATAATAATTGTTAATTATAAATAATATCCTTAAGAAAAGGAGTGCTAAATTTGAAATATGTAGTATGTAATAGTGAAAATGCGGTTTATAATAGAGTATATGATGAGCTAGAAAGATATATAGAAGATGGAGCTGTATTTTCTTTTTCTGAATCTCTTATTGGTACTCAATTTACTAAAAGAATGATTGATGAATATAAAAATGGTAAATATAAGTATAATCATATAATATTTTTAGGACAAAAAGAGTTTACTTTTATACAACCAGAAGAGGAATCAAGTTTTTATAAATTAATGAAAAAGAATTTGTATCTCCCTTTAAATGTTGATTATAAGAATATTTTTTATCCTAAATATTTTGATAATCAATGTATAGAAGATTATAGAAATATTTTAGAAGAGAATTTAATAGATGTGGTTATTTTGACCGTTAATAGTCTAGGTGAAGTTTTGAATTATACAGAGGTTACTAATGAAAATAATAATATTCATATATATAAAACTTCTGCTCGCGAAAAAAATAGTCTTAGACAAAAATATAATCTTACTTTTGAAAATGACATAATTAGTATAGGTTATGATAATATAATGAATGCTCGCAATATATTTTTGGTAGTTTTAGGAAAAGATAAAAGAAAATATGTTGAAAAAATATTTGAGGAAGAAAAAAATAATAATGAAGTATTATCTTTATTAAAAACACATAATAATTTAACGGTCTTTGTTGATAAAGACGCGGGATATAAAACAGAAGAGGAAGTAAATAGATTAATTAAAGCTAAAAATAGAAAGAAAGCGATAGAAGAAATTCGTCATTTGGAAAAATAAATTCAAATTATGAAAGGTTAGCTATGGAACAATATGAAAAAATTTACAATTATGATTTTGGTGAATCCGTAATTGGAGATAAGGTAGTAGTAAAATTTACAATTAAAAATAGCATTTCAGCTTATAAATTTTTAACTTTGTTTAAAGATAAAAAAGGTGAGAGGTTTTCTATAAAAAAAACAGATAGTAGAGAAATAATCGTAGGAATAGGCCATGAATATACATGGAATCTGGATACTAATGATTTTTTGAAAACTTATGATAATACAAGTGTTTTAGATGATTTTGCTAATCTACTAGATCAAACAACAGTAATAGAAATCGATAACCATAAAGATGATTATTTTGGCCTGTACGGTGGTGTATCTGATGGAAATAATAAGAAGTCTCAGGAATGGATTGATTTTAGTGATACTATGTTTGTTATTCCTAATATTTTAGCAGTTTTTTATGAAGAAGATATACATTTTACTATATTTTTCAAGAAAAAAAAGGATACTGATATATATACACAGTGGCGTGATATAGTTAGTTTTTTAGGAAAATTAGATGATGAAGAAGAACTTTCTTTGGAAGATCCAGAAGTAAAAGTAGTTAGAGAAATTTATCCTGAAGTTTGGCAAAATAATATTAAATTAGCATTAGAGGAAATAAATGCTGATACATTTTCACGTATAGCGTTGTCTAGGAAAAATCAATTAGTTTTAGAAAAAGATATCTCTTTACCGTCTGTAGTGAAATACTTTTTGAACAAAAAATTACCGTATATTGCCTTTGAATCAAAAAAAAGCATGTTCGTTACTAGTAATCCTTTATTGTCATTATCTAAAAAAGATGATGATTTAAGCATATATATGTATTTACAAAAAGAAAGTTTGTTTAACGGCGATTTGTCAATAGATTTTAATGAAGAAGACATAGAGCAAGAATTTGTAAATAGATTAGAAGCTAAAACTGGATACAATTTTACTGTTCAAAAAGACAAAAGATTAATCGGAAGTAATTTGGATGTTTACTCAATGTTTTCTACTAAAGGAAAGAATTCGATAAAAGATATAAAACTACTTAGTTTATTATACCCTTTATCAATAATAAAAGGACATCCAAAAGAAGTTACAGAGAAATTTTTGATAGATAAAGAGGACGGTAGTTACGGTTTTTGGTATTATCCGTTCGGATTTATTAATAGTAAACTAGATTGTAAATTTTATAGTTGTGGTAATATGTTAGTATCATTGAGTAATATTATAACGATATTTACTACTATTTTAGTTAATAAGAATTTAAATTATGAAGATATAGTATCAAATAGTGATAAATTAGTATTGAAGAACTTAAAATTATTTGCTGACAATAATGTTAGTAAGGGGGAGTAATTTTGAAAAATCTTTCTATGAGTCAACAAGGTATTGTTATGACTTTTTTAGGAGCAACTTTTTGGGGATTATCAGGAGTTGGAGGAGAATACCTTCTTAATGTTTCTAGGTTGGATTCTACGTGGTTAATAAGCAATAGATTATTTTATTCAGGATTAATAATGATCATATTGCTTTATTTAAAAAATAAAGATAGAATATTTGAAATATTTTCTAGTAAAACAGATAGTGTGAGCCTTTTATATTTTGCTTTTTGCGGTTTATTAGTTTGTCAGGCTACATACTTTATGGCTATAAAATATACTAATGCAGGAACAGCTACAGTTTTACAATATTTGGGACCACTTATAATAATGGGATATTATTGTTTTTATAGAAAGAAATTCTCTAAGGTAAATGAGCTTTTGGCTATTTTGTTATCATTGATTGGAACAATTATAATAGTTTCACATTTTAATTTTGAAAGTTTATCTATTTCTAAAGAGGGATTATTTTGGGGTATATTTTCTGCAATAGGTCTAGCAACTTACAATATTTTATCAATTAAATTAATTTCAAAATATGGCGCTATGTTAACTGTAGGATGGGCTATGTTTTTATCGGGAGTAATTGTACAAATTTTTACTAAAAGTTTTTATATTCCACAATATTTTGGTATCAAAGAATTGATAGCTTTTATTGTGGTAGTATTATTTGGTACGATACTTTCGTTTACTTTTTATTTGCACGGAGTGCAACTTATTGGTGCAGTTAGAGGTAGTATTATCGCTTGTTTTGAGCCAATTGCAGCAATAATTTTTTCTGTTTTACTTATAGGTACAAAATTTAATTTTTATGACATATTAGGATCATTTTTTATATTGATAGGAGTAGTTATTTTAAATAGAAACTAATAATATTAAATAAATTGAGGAAGAGAAGAATATGAATTATCAGAGTTTTGACGATATGTATAAGACTAAAACTACTAAAGAATTGACACTTAGAGCAAAAGAATTAGGAGTTTTACGTTATTCTACATTGAATAAAAAAGAGTTAATTTTAGCAATATTAGAAAAAGAAATGGAAAATGATGGTAATTATTATTTAACTGGTGTACTAGATGATATTCACCCCGAACAAGGCTTTGGATTTTTACGTACAGTTAATTATAATAAAGGGGAAGTTGATATTTATATTTCAGCTTCTCAAATAAGGCGCTTTGAATTGAAAAAAGGTGATGAAGTAACAGGAAAAGTAAGAAAACCTAAAGAAAATGAAAAATATTATGGTCTACTGCAAGTAGATTTTATTAATGGGGTTAATGCTGAAGAAATTAAATCAAGACCCCATTTTCAAGCACTAACTCCAATTTATCCCAATGAAAAAATAAGATTAGAAACTATAAAAGAACGATTGTCGACTCGCTTTATAGATTTAGTAGCCCCTATAGGATTCGGACAGAGAGGGCTTATCGTAGCTCCTCCTAAAGTAGGAAAAACTACTTTATTAAAAGAAATAGCAAATGCTATTAGAAAAAACTATCCTGATAAAAAGTTGATTATACTATTAATTGATGAACGTCCAGAAGAAGTTACTGATATGGAACGTTCTGTGCACGGTGCAGATATCGTTAGTTCGACATTTGATGAAAAACCCGAAAATCATGTTAGAGTATCAGAGCTAGTTATTGAGCATGCTAAGAGAAGAGTTGAATTAGGTCAAGATGTAATTATTTTGATGGATAGTATAACTAGATTAGCTAGAGCATATAATATAGTATCTCCTAGTAGTGGAAAAGTTTTATCAGGAGGGGTTGATCCTTACAGTTTACAAAAACCTAAGTCATTTTTTGGAGCAGCAAGGAATGTCGAAGGAGGCGGAAGTTTAACTATAATTGCTACGGCATTGATAGAAACGGGATCAAGAATGGACGATTTGATTTTTGAAGAATTTAAGGGTACAGGGAATATGGAATTATTTTTATCTCCTGAATTAGCGATAAAAAGAGTATTTCCTGCAATAGACTTTGCTAAAAGTTCTACAAGAAAAGATGCTTTATTATTATCAAATGCTGAATCTTTAGTAATGTCTCAAACTAGATATAAATTATCTAATGTGAGTGAACCGACGATAGGAGTATTAAATCACCTAAAAAAATACAGTTCAAATTTAGAATATGTAGAAGAATTAATAAAATTTGTTAATAAAGATTAGGAGATGTAATGAGATTATTAGATGAAATACTAGAGTATAATAAAAAATTTGTTGAACAAAAAGAGTATGAAAAATACCAAACGGAAGATAAATATCCAGCAAAAAAAGTAGTAATGCTAACTTGTATGGATACAAGATTAGTAGAACTTTCTACAAAATCACTTAACCTTAGTAGTGGTGATGTTAAGGTAATAAAAAATGCAGGAGCCATACTAAGTCATCCTTATGGATCTATAATACGTAGTTTAATAATAGCAGTTTATTTGTTAAAAGCAGATGAAATAATAGTTATGGGTCACTATGACTGTGGTATGCAAAATGTTGATACTAATTTATTAATAAAAGAAATGTGGGAAAGAGGAGTAACTTCAGAAACATTTAGGATATTGAAATATTCTGGAATAGATTTAAAAGAATGGTTACATGGTTTTGATGAAGTTAAAGAGAGTGTAAAGCATGATATAGATATTATAGTGAATCATCCTCTAATACCTAAAAATGTTTATGTTCATGGATTGGTAATTGATCCTCAAACGGGGAAAGTTGATTTAGTAGAAAATGGATATGACAGAAGGTTTAACGATGCACAATTAAATGCATAGATAACTATGCCATATTGATAATGACTAAAAAAATTGTTATAATTAAAAAATAATTATTGAATGGAGTGAAAATAGTGTTTAACCATAGAGTAATAGAGAAAAAATGGCAAAATTATTGGGAAGAAAATAAAACTTTTAAAACAGAAGATAACCAAGACAAGAAAAAGTTTTATGCCTTAGATATGTTCCCTTACCCATCTGGAGCAGGACTACACGTAGGACACCCGGAAGGATATACTGCAACGGATATTTTAAGTAGATACAAAAGGGCCAAGGGCTATAATGTGTTACATCCTATGGGATGGGATGCATTTGGTTTACCAGCAGAACAATATGCTTTAGATACTGGAAATGATCCTAGAGAATTTACTAAAATAAACGTAGATACTTTTCGTAGACAAATCAAAGAATTGGGATTTTCTTATGATTGGGATAGAGAAGTAAATACAACAGATCCTGATTATTATAAGTGGACACAATGGATATTTATCCAACTTTATAATAAAGGACTTGCTTATGTAGATGAAGTACCTGTAAATTGGTGTGAAGCTTTAGGAACGGTATTGTCAAATGAAGAAGTAATTGATGGAGTATCTGAACGTGGTGGCTATCCTGTTGAACGTCGTCCTATGCGTCAATGGGTATTGAAAATAACAGAATATGCAGAAAGATTGCTTAATGATTTAGATGATTTAGACTGGCCAGAAAGTCTAAAAGCTATGCAACGTAATTGGATAGGAAAATCTGAAGGTGCAGAAATATTCTTTAATGTGGCGGATACAGATTTAGATTTCAAAGCATTTACTACAAGACCAGACACATTATTTGGAGCAACTTACTGTGTGCTTGCTCCAGAACACAAATTGGTAGAAAAAATAACTACAGAAGATCAAAAAGAAAAAGTTAATTCTTATGTTGAAATGGTAAAAAGAAAATCTGATTTAGCAAGAACAGACCTTAATAAAGATAAGACGGGTGTATTTACCGGGGCGTACGCTATAAATCCATTTACTAAGAAAAAAATTCCTATTTGGATAGCAGATTATGTATTAAATTCTTATGGAACAGGTGCTGTAATGGCTTGTCCTGCGCACGATGAACGAGATTATGAGTTTGCTAAAAAGTTCAATTTAGAAATAATACCAGTCATAGAAGGTGGCGACTTAGAAAAATCTGCTTACACTGGAGATGGAAAACATATTAACTCCGGATTTTTAAATAATTTAGATATTAACGAAGCAATTAAAGTAGCTATAGAACATCTAGAAAAAGATAATTCAGGAGAAAGAAAAATTACCTACAAGTTACGTGATTGGTTGTTCTCACGTCAAAGATATTGGGGAGAGCCTATTCCTGTGATTATTTGGGAAGATGGAACTATGACAACTGTTCCAGAGGATGAATTACCACTGTTGTTACCTATTACAGACAATATAAAACCTTCAGGAACAGGAGAATCTCCATTAGCGAATTTAACTGACTGGGTAAATGTTACTTGTCCAAAAACTGGAATGAAAGGTAAAAGAGAAACAAATACTATGCCACAATGGGCAGGATCATGTTGGTACTATTTACGTTATATAGATCCACATAATGATAATGTATTTGCAGATTATGAAAAATTAAAATATTGGTTGCCAGTCGATATTTATATAGGTGGTGCTGAACACGCTGTATTACATCTTTTATATGCGAGATTTTGGCATAAAGTTCTTTATGATTTAGGGCTTGTTCCTACAAAAGAACCATTCCAAAAATTATTTAATCAGGGAATGATTTTAGCAGAAAGTAAAAATGGAAAAGCAGAAAAAATGTCTAAATCAAAAGGTAATGTAGTTAATCCTGATGACATAGTAAAATCGCATGGTGCAGATACATTACGAGTTTATGAGATGTTTATGGGACCTTTAGATGCTTCAATAGCTTGGAGTACAAACGGTCTTGATGGATCTAGAAGATTTTTGGATAGAGTTTATAGATTATTTGTCGACGAAGAAACTAATACAATTAATGATAAAGTTATTGACAAAGATAATAAAGATTTAGAAGTATCATATAACTTTACAGTTAAAAAAGTAGGAGAAGATATAGAAAATCTACAGTTCAACACAGCTATATCTCAATTAATGGTATTTGTAAATGATTGTAACAAGGCTGAGTATATACCTAGGGAATACGCATTAGGATTTATTCAACTACTTGCACCTTTTGCACCACACTTAGCAGAAGAAATGTGGAGTATCTATGGTAACAATGAAACAATATCTTATGTGCCATGGCCAAGTTATGATGAGAGCAAGTTAGTAAGTAATAGCGTAGAAATAGTAGTTCAAGTTTTAGGGAAAGTTAGAGCTAAATTAGAAGTAACAAAAGATTTAACAAAAGAAGAGTTAGAAAAAGTTGTACTTGCAAATGAAGATATTCAAAATTTAATAATAGGAAAACAGCTAGTAAAAGTAATTTCGGTGCCTAATAGATTAGTAAATCTAGTTGTAAAATAAGGAGTATATTATGGAAGAGTTAATTTATAATATTGTGAGTGAAATAGTAGAACACAAAGAAGATATAAAAATAGATAAATATATAAAAAATGGAAGAGAACATTATTTACTTACAGTTAATCCAGATGATTGTGGTCGTATTATAGGGAAAAAAGGGATGACTATTAATGCAATAAGAACAGTAATAAATTCTACAAATTTTTCAAAAAAAGTTTATCTTAATATAGTTGAATAAAGATAAAGAGAGCTGAAGTTTCAGCTCTCTTTATCTTTTTGCTATTGTTACAAATGTAAATTTGTCTGGACGATAACTTACAGATCCATATTGAAATATAGTGCCATTAGATAAATAAGTTGTACTTTCTACAACAGCAACCATATCGAAATCAAGTAAATCCATATTTTGTTTTTCTTCTTCTGTAGCGTATCTAAAGGATATTTCACGACGCGAATGAGCTATCTTTAATCCTAGTTCATTTTCTAAGTAGTTATATATAGAATTTTCAGCTATTTCTTTATTTAAAAAAGGAACTATCCTTCTGTCGAAATATGATACTTCATATTCTAGTTTTTCTCCATTAATTTCACGTGTTCTAGAAACACGATAAAAATCAACGCTATCTGAAACTTTAAAGATAGACATTAATTTTTCTTCTCCTTGTACTATGTATAAATTTGATAATTTTGTAGATATATTATATCTACCATCTTTATTTAATTCAGAAGATGTTTTGAGTTCTGCAATATAGTTGTTTTTCGTACGCCCTCTACCTAATACTGTGGAATTTCTACCTCTTAATTTTTGGATATATCCATCTGTTTCAAGAAGAGATAATGCTCTTCTTATAGTATCTTTTGAATATCCGTACTCAACCATTAGTTCGTTTTCACTTGCAAGTTCATCATTTCGTTTCAAAATATTATTATCAATTTTATTTTTTATATCATTATAAACTTTTTTATATTTACTCATAATTCCCTCCTAAATTTCTTCTTCATTATATAACTTTTTTTTCTAAATAACAATAAAAAAGTAAATCTCGCATATAAATACGTAAATATATTATTTAAAATCAATAGTTTTACGTAAAACTATTGATTTTGTTATTTTATTGTTGTATAATATAGTTGTAATTAAAGATTATAGAAAGGAGATAAGTAATATGAAATCTAGAACGAGTGGAGTTTTAATGCATATTACGTCTTTACCTGGAGAATTTGGTATAGGAACATTTGGGAGAGAAGCCTATAATTTTGTAGATTTTCTTGATGAAACGAAACAAACTTATTGGCAACTATTACCTCTTACTACTACTAGTTATGGAGATTCTCCTTATCAATCATTTTCTGCTGTAGCAGGAAATACTAATTTAATTGATTTTACATTGCTAGCAGAACAAGGTTTACTAGACAAAGATGACTATATTGATGTAAATTTTGGTAGTAATGTAGAAGATATAGACTACGGATTACTTTTTGAAGTTAGAAGACCTATTTTAGACAAAGCAGTTTCTAAGTTTTTATCTATTCAAGATAACATAACTAAGTTAAATGATTTTAGAGATAAAAATAGAAATTGGTTAGTAGATTATGCTGAATATATGGCTATTAAAGAGCACTTTAATCATGCTGCATTACAGAAGTGGCCAGATTTACGAGCTAAAAATAGAGATTTTAATACATTAGAAAGATACAGGGATACTTTAAAAAATGTAATATTATATTACGAGGTTACACAGTATTTCTTTTTTGAACAATATTTAAATTTAAAAAAATATGCTAATTCGAAAGGAATAAAAATTATAGGAGATATGCCTATATATGTATCTGCTGATAGTGTTGAGATGTGGACTATGCCTCATTTATTTAAAGTTGACAGTAATAATGAACCTTTGGCAGTTGCTGGTTGCCCAGCAGATGATTTTAGTCCAGAGGGACAATTATGGGGAAATCCTTTGTATAACTGGGAAAAACATAAAGAAACATCTTATGAATGGTGGATATATCGTATAGAAGAAAGTTTCAAAATTTATGATGTTTTAAGAATAGATCATTTCAAAGGATTTTCGGATTATTGGCAAATAGATAGAAATTCACAGAGTGCCAAGTATGGAAGTTGGCAAGAAGGTCCAGGAATTGAATTATTTGAAAAAATAAAAGAACGTTTAGGTAATCTACCTATAATTGCAGAAAATTTAGGATTTATTGATGCTAAAGCTGAAAAACTGTTGGAAGATAGTGGCTATCCAGGAATGAAAATATTACAATTTGCATTTGGAGGAGAAGATAGTTTTGATTTGCCACATAACTATACTGCAAACAGTGTTGCTTATACAGGGACACATGATAACGACGTTATTAATGGTTGGTACGAAGAACAATCAGAAGAAACGAAAAAATATGTAGATAAATATATAAATAGACATAAAGACGAGCCTATAACTAAGGCTATGTTACGCACATTATATTCTAGTGTCAGTAATACAGCAATAGCGACTATGCAAGACTTACTAGACAAAGATAAATCTTCAAGAATGAATCTTCCTTCTACTGTTGGTCAAAACTGGAGATGGAGAATGAAAAAAGAAGATTTAACTCAAGATAAAAAAGAGTTTTTGAAAGAAATAACAATATTATATAAAAGAGAACGTTAGGGGTAAACTAAATGACTAAAAAATTTACAACATATTTAAAAGAAAAAAATAAGAATTTAGAAAAATTAACTAATGAAGAAATATATGTAGAGTTATTAAATTTCGTTAAAGAAGGAGCAGAAAATAAGAAAAAAAATACTTCTAAGAAAAAAGTATATTACATATCTGCTGAATTTTTAATAGGAAAACTTTTATCAAATAATCTGATTAATTTAGGTGTATATGATGAAGTAAAAAAAGAACTAGCAGAAGCAGGCAAAAATATAAGTGAAGTTGAAGATGTAGAATTAGAACCATCACTAGGGAATGGTGGTTTAGGTAGATTGGCTTCATGTTTTATTGATTCTATATCATCTCTAGGAATAAATGGAGAGGGAGTTGGACTTAACTATCATTGCGGACTGTTTAAACAAGTATTTGACAAGAATCAACAAACAGCAGTTCCTAATTTTTGGATAGAGAAAGAAAGTTGGTTAAAAGATACAGGTATTAGTTATGATGTACAGTTTAAGAATTTTACACTACGTTCAAAATTAAAAAGAATAGATGTATTAGGTTATAATAAAGATACAAAAAATTACTTGAATCTATTTGATTTAGAAAGTGTAGATTACCAACTTATAGAAAATGGAATAGAGTTTGATAAATTAGAAATTGACAAAAATTTAACTTTATTTTTATATCCCGATGATAGTGATAAAAATGGAGAATTATTACGTATTTATCAACAGTATTTTATGGTATCTAATGCAGCTCAGTTAATTATAGATGAAGCATTAGAAAAAGGAAGTAATTTACTTGATTTAGCAGATTATGCTTATATTCAAATAAATGATACTCATCCTAGTATGGTAATTCCAGAGTTAATAAGATTATTAACAACAAAGCATAACATTTCTTTTGAAAAGGCTTGTGAAATTATTAAAAATATGGTAGGTTATACTAACCATACTATTTTGGCAGAAGCATTGGAGAAATGGCCATTAGACTATTTAGAAGAAGTTGTTCCGCAAATTGTAGATATTATAAAACAACTTGATAAGCTTGTTAGAGAGCAATATAGTGAAGAAAATCTACAAATAATAGATAACAATAATAGAGTTCATATGGCTCATATGGATATTCATTTTTCAAATAGTGTAAATGGTGTGGCAAGACTTCATACAGATATTTTAAAAAATAGTGAATTAAAACACTTTTATGAAATTTATCCAGAAAAATTCAATAATAAAACTAATGGTATAACATTTAGAAGATGGTTAGAATTTTCAAATCAAGAGTTAGCTGAATATATTAAAGAGTTAATTGGTGACAAGTATCTAGAAGATGCTACAGAATTAGAAAAATTACTTGCCTACGTTAATGATAAAGAAGTTCATAAAAAATTACAAAAAATTAAATATGATAATAAATTAATTTTGAAAAAATATTTGAAAGATAACAAAAATATAGAATTAGACGAGAATAGTATAATTGATACTCAAATTAAGAGATTCCATGAATATAAACGTCAACAAATGAATGCACTTTATGTGATAAATAAATATTTAGATATTAAGAATGGTAATTTACCTAAACGCAAAGTAACTATTATATTTGGAGGAAAGGCAGCTCCAGCTTACACAATAGCACAAGATGTTATTCATTTGATATTGTGCTTGTCAGAATTAATAAACAATGATCCAGAAGTTAATAAATATTTAAATGTTTTCTTAGTTGAAAACTACAATGTAACTGTTGCAGAAAAATTAATACCTGCTTCTGATATATCAGAGCAAATATCGTTAGCTTCAAAAGAAGCAAGTGGTACAGGTAATATGAAATTTATGTTAAATGGTGCATTAACTCTTGGAACAATGGACGGAGCCAACGTAGAAATTGCAGAATTAGCTGGTAAAGATAATATTTATATTTTTGGTAAAGATAGTGATCACATAATAGATTTATATGAAAAAGAAGCTTATAAATCTAAAGAGTACTATGAAAAAGATAATATTAAAAAAGTAGTTGATTTTATTGTTGATGAAAAACTTGTAGCCCTTGGTAGTAAAGAGAGACTTACGAGACTTTATAATGAACTTATAAATAAAGATTGGTTTATGACACTAATAGATTTTGAAGAGTATGTTAAAACTAAAGAAAAAATGCTAGAAGATTATGAAAACCAAGATTTATGGTATGAAAAAGTAATAAATAATATTGCAAAAGCTGGTTTCTTCTCATCAGATAGAACTATATCTCAATATGACGAAGAAATTTGGAAAACAAAATAAATTGAAAAGGAGTAAGAAGTACAAATATGAAATTATTAACATTAAACGTTCATGCTTGGTTAGAAGATAATCAATTAGAAAAGATAGACACTTTAGCAAGGGCAATAGCAGATAATGACTATGATGTTATAGCTTTGCAAGAAGTTAATCAAACTATAACAGCAGAAATAGTTGAGAATAATTTAAAAAAAGATAATTATTTATTTGTACTTCTTGAATTCTTGAAAAAATATACAGATACTACATATAAATATTTTTGGAGCAATTCTCATATAGGTTATGATAAATATGATGAAGGTATAGCGATTTTGACTAAACATAATGCTAGTTATGATGAATTTTATTGCACAAAAATTACAGATATTAATTCTATAGAAGCTAGAAAAATAGTTTCTGCTTCATTTAGTTATGAAGGAGAAAGTGTTGAATTTTATAGTTGTCATATTAATCTTCCTACTAGTAAAAAAGAAAATCAGCTTGATAATATTACTAATATTATAAGTAGAACAACTGATAACAAATTGAAATTTTTCATGGGTGATTTCAATACAGATGCACTAAGTAATAAACAAGCTTATACTAATATTTTAAATTTAGGTATTTATGATACGTATAATTTAGCAGAAGAAAAATGTTCAGGAGTTACGGTTGGTCATAATATAGATGGTTGGAAAGATAGTAAAGGAGAAAAAAGATTAGACTATATATTTACTAATAGATTAATAGATGTAGAATATAGTAAAGTTATATTTAATGGATATAATTATAATGTAGTATCAGATCACTATGGATTAGAAATAAGAATAAAAATAAAATAAAGGAGAACATTACAATGTTACAAAAATTACAACGTTTTGGTGGAGCGATGCTGATGCCATCAGTTTTATTCGCTTTTGCCGGGTTGGTCGTAGGACTGACGTCTATTTTAAAAAATCCTGACTTAGTAGGTAGTATAGCACAAGAGGGAACTAATTGGTTTAAGTTCTGGTTTGTAGTTGAGCAAGGGGGATGGACATTATTTAATCAAATGCCAATAGTTTTTGCTCTAGGTATTCCTATAGGACTTGCTAAAAAAGCAAATGGTCGTGCAGCGTTAGAGGCATTTGTTATTTATATGACATTTAATTATTTTATAAATGCTTTCTTAACACAATTTACATTCTTCGGTATAGAAATACCAAAAGAAGGAAAATTACCTACAGGACTTACTCAAATTGGTGGAGTAACTACATTAGATACATCAATTATTGGTTCTATTGTAATTGCTTCTATAGCAGTATGGATTCATAATAAATATTTTGACAAAAAGTTACCAGAACTTTTAGGAATTTTCCAAGGTACATCTTTTGTTATTATAGTAGGTTTCTTAATAATGTTACCAGTTGCATTTTTAACAGCATTACTTTGGCCAAAAGTTCAATTAGGAATTGCAGCTTTACAAGGATTATTAAAAGCTTCTGGAGTAATAGGAGTATTCTTGTATACACTACTAGAAAGGTTATTAATTCCTACTGGATTACATCACTTTATTTATGGACCATTTATGTTTGGACCAGCAGTAGTAGAAAATGGAATTACAGCTTACTGGGCAACTCATATTCAAGAGTTTGCTAACAATACAGCTCCATTAAAAGAGCAATTCTCACAAGGAGGATTCTCTCTACATGGTAACTCTAAAGTATTTGGATTGCCAGCAGCAGCTTTAGCTATGTATGTGACAGCTAAAGATAAAAAGAAAAAAATAGTTGCGGGATTATTATTACCAGCAGCACTTACTGGATTCTTAACAGGAATAACAGAACCAATTGAATTTACATTCTTATTTGCGGCTCCTGTATTATTCATAGCTCACGCAGTGTTAGGAGCATTGATGTCTAGTATTATGTATGCGTTAGGAGTTGTTGGTAACTTCGGAAGTGGATTAATAGACTTCCTATCGTTAAACTGGTTGCCAATGTTCTCTAACCACTCTAGCCAAATGTTTATTCAAATTGGAGTAGGTCTTACTTTCTCAGTAATTTACTTCCTTGTATTTAGATTCTTGATTTTAAAATTAAACTTAAATACACCGGGGCGTGAATCTGAAGATAGTGAAACTAAATTATATACTAAACAAGATTACAGAAATAAAGATAGTAAAAAAGATAAAACTATTGTTAAAGATGATTCAGCAACACATGCCGATCAAGCAGCAATTATTTTAGAAGGTCTTGGAGGTAAAGATAATATTGCAGAGGTAACAAACTGTGTTACACGTCTTAGAGTTAATGTTAAAGATGAAACTTTAGTAAAAGATGATAATTTCTTAAAACAGTCTGGTGCTCTAGGAGTAGCACGTAACGATAAAGCTATTCAAGTAATAATAGGATTCTCTGTAGGTCAAGTTCGAGAAGAATTTGAGAAATTGTTATAGTAAATATTTCTAACCAAATAAAAAGTGATAATACTTTTGTATTATCACTTTTTTAATTGTTTATTGGTAATTTAAAAATTATTAGCTCATACAAAAATAGTTTAAATATAAATTTATATTGCGTAAATTCTTTTTTTATGTTATGTTTGGTTAGTAAGATATTGATAGGATTTAGTCCTAAAATAAATATATAAACGTGAGAATAAAATATGATAAAAAATAAATCAATAATATATAATAAATACAGTTATACTATATTAG
>NZ_JACBYC010000035.1 GCF_013415425.1 Gemella sp. GH3
ACCTAATACATATAATAATTTAATTCAAGTAAAGAAGTTTAATTACTACTTTAACGGCAAGGTACTAATGAATCTGCATTAGCACCTTGTGTATTTTCTATAGGAAAATACGAACGAAAATGATGGAAAGTGAGGTATCACTTTCCTTTTTATTATGAATTTTTATTATTTATTTTTTTGTGTTGGCACGCTCACACGCATCATCAAAGATGATGCTTTTAACAAGTCTATTCATGATTACAAGTCGCAAAAATTTTTCCTTAGTAGCTTGAAAGCCAGTCGAAAAATTTATAGCTTTTATCCTTGTAATCAATCATAACAACTTGTTGCAGTGGCTTTGCAACACAGCAAAAATAAATTAAATAATAAAAAATTAAAGAGGTGATGCTTAATCGTCATGTGGTGGTTGGCTGGGTATTGAAAGAGAAATTGAAGGAGGTGGTTTCTCATAATACTCCACGAAAAAGCTCCTAATAAGTATTATAAACTTATTAAGAGCTATCGTAACTTTAATTACAGAATTACTAAGATAATTCTGTAAGGAGGAGCCCAATCTCCTCCTTCAATTTAATTTCATTATATCATTTAACAAGGAGAATTCAAATGAGAAGAAAAAGTATTATATTGTTAAAATCATTGAATATTTTATTAGCTATCGTAAGTGTTTTTCTAGAATATTCCCTAATTAGAGAAGAAAGACAAGAGAATAAGAGAAAATGTAAATATCAGTATTTTCTATGAGAAAGGAAGATGAAATTTGATAGCATTTATGCTATCATATGTATA
>NZ_JACBYC010000046.1 GCF_013415425.1 Gemella sp. GH3
ATCTAGAAAAATTTTTTCATAATATGCAATACTAATAATAACAATTTACTCTGAAATAATTCGTTAAAAAATAATAAATTAAACATATTTTTAACTATTTAAAAATACAATATAAAATAATCTTAACTACATCAAAAGATTAATCTATAAATTATTTAATTAAAAATATTATAAACTATATTATTTTCACAAAAAAATAGTACAGCATTAATTCTGCACTATTTAGTGATATCATTTAATAAGATAATTTTTTATAAAATAATAAATGTTCTGCAATTAAGCATAGAGATTTTTACTATATGATGAATATTATACAACCTGAATAAAAAGTCTGCTGACAAATTGCATGTGTCAACAGTTTGAAAAACTTGATACGCTATATTTGCGTATCAAGTTTTTATATTAATTACGTTTTTTTAGTTTTAAGGCAACCAATAACGATGACAACAAAGCTAATATTCCAAATAAGTCAGCATCAGTATTTATTCCTGTTTTTGAAAGTTTTCCTTTTTTAGGAGTATCTTTCTCTTTATTTTTATCTTCTGGAACTTCAGGTATTTCTGGAATATATTTGTTTGTTATTTTATAACCATTGATTATTGTTTCATATCCAGCAACTTGGTTTTCTGTTACTGTGTATTTTATCTCTTGCCCATCTTTGAACTTCGGTAAGTTTGTAAATTCGTAACTCCAGTTATCTTGCTCACTTACTTCTTTACTTTGAACTATTTCTCCGTTTGATAATAAGTTTACCGTGATACTTGTTGGACGTTTGCCAT
>NZ_JACBYC010000033.1 GCF_013415425.1 Gemella sp. GH3
CTTTTAATTGTATTTTAAATTATTCTTTTAACTTATATAATTATTATAACATATTGTTGTTTCTGCGTCAATAGTTTTTATACTTTTCTATTGATTTTTTTTAATTTCTACCTTATAATAAAAATGTATTGTTAATTCAATACATCTTTTTAATTGTAAATAATCAATAAATTATAGAAATATAATTATCAATATGATTTTTTGAAAAATAGAATCAAAGATTTAGAATTACTAAAAATGTTAAAAAAACACGGTAAACTTTTTGAAATAAAAATTAATAATGATCCAAATTTATCAGAATACAAAGAGCGTTGGAATAATTATATTTTAAGGAATGATAAAGAGATTAAATAAATAAAATTTGGAACTGGGACGGGTAAAAAATCTAAAACGAGATTAAATTAGACAAATTTCTCAACATACAACAAACAAAACATCCATATTTTGAACGATCTTGAATGTAGTGAACGGTGGAAAAAGAAGAGTGGGAATAAAATAACAAGAAATCTTAAACCAAGAAACATTGATACAACTAAATTTTAGAAATTATATTTACTAAAAACAACTAAAGATATTTTGGATTGTTTCCAAAGTGTCTCAAAAAACCCCACCAAAATTTTTCAGTGGGGTTTAGTTTTGCAATGAAATTTAAAGAACTATAACATAGTTTTAAAAAATTAAAATAGTATTTTTAATAAGTTTAATATAATAAAGTCAAATGGTCTTGAATATATATATATATATATATATAAT
>NZ_JACBYC010000053.1 GCF_013415425.1 Gemella sp. GH3
TCGAAAAAATAATAAATATATCTGAAGATAAAGTAAATACTATAATAATTGAGGATAAAATATATTATAGAAATTTTGTTGAAGAGTTATTAAATCAAAGTTTAGGGCATAGTTGTAACTTTATTGTATCTCAAGATGGTAAGGAATTGAATTTTGAAAATAATGTACATATCATAACAGATATATTTAATTTGAACCCTAATAATAAAAAAGTTTCGCAGAAAATATTATCATCCCTTTATAAATTATCTTGTGAAGATTATTATGAAGTAGATAAATTAAAAGCTAATATAGTAAAGTATATGATAGATTTAAGTTATGAAAGTGATTTAGATATTACTTTTGAAGACGATATTGATACAATGGCTTTGCTAAAAATGGTTAATTTCAAAATTAATAATGAAGAACAGGATTTGGCTAATAAATTAATTGTTTATTTAAAATCTATGTTTACATTAGCAGATTATAAATTAATAATTACTTTAAATTTAAATAATTATTTTACAAATGAAGAGTTAGAAAATATTTATGAATATGTTCTTCTTAATAAAATTAAAATGATAAATATTAATTATAATTGTAATGAAGTAGGTATAATTAAAAATGAACAATTACACATAATTGATAAAGATTACTGTGAAATTTAATTTATTAATGACAAAAATGAAAGGTAAAAAAATTTTTTAAGAAAAAGTATATTAGATAAAATTAATAATTGTCATTATTATACAAGCACTTAGTTTAATG
>NZ_JACBYC010000041.1 GCF_013415425.1 Gemella sp. GH3
GCCGATTGCAGTACTAGATAGTTTCGGTACGAGTGGCGTTGATCCATCAATTATGGGTATTGGTCCCGTTGAAGCGGTCCGTCAAGCATTGAAGCGTTCGAATAAATCAGTTTCAGATATTGATGTATTCGAGTTAACTGAAGCCTTCGCATCTCAATCATTGGCAGTTGATCGCGAACTTCAACTACCACAAGATAAAGTAAATGTGAAAGGTGGCGCAATTGCGCTAGGTCATCCTATCGGTGCATCAGGTGCGCGTATACTTGTAACGTTATTACATCAATTGAACGAAACCACAAAAACGGGTATCGCGTCATTATGTATTGGTGGAGGACAAGGTATCGCTACTGTTGTCTCTCACTATGAGGAGGGATAATGCATGGGTAAAGTCATTACGAATATTGAATCTGCCTTTGAACATTTAGAGGATGGCATGACTATACTTGCTGGTGGGTTTGGTTTATGCGGCATTCCCGAACACAGTATTGCAGCTATTCAAGCACGTGGTACAAAGAGACTCACTGTTGTTAGTAACAATTGTGGTGTAGACGACTTTGGCCTTGGTGTGTTACTTCAGGATAAACAAGTGGACAAGATGATTAGTTCCTATGTAGGAGAAAATAAATTATTCGAACAGCAATTTATCTCAGGTGAGTTAGACGTAGAGCTTACGCCTCAAGGGACATTAGCAGAAAAATTACGTGCAGGAGGGGCGGGGATTCCCGCATTTTACACTGCCACAG
>NZ_JACBYC010000069.1 GCF_013415425.1 Gemella sp. GH3
TAGTAAGGTATATTTTAAAAGAAATATATTCAAAGATTTTGAAAATAAAAAAATCTAAAAAGGTAGATAATTATATAAAAAATATTACGAAAATATTGGATTACTTTGATATAAAGATGCTATTAGAAAAAGAAAAATCTAGTTATGAAAATATAGATGAATTAGAAATAGAAAGTATAGATAGACAAGTATATAAGAAATTTTTAGTTATTCTAGATAATTTACAAAAAAATCTAGGTAGTTATAATGTAAAATTCACATATTTTCGAGATTTATTTTTATTAGCCATTAAGAAAATTAATTACAGATCTATCCCTGTAGTTAATGATTTAATAATTATGTCAGTTATGGACCTAGCCAAAGTTGAAAATAAAAAAGTAGTTTTTGTTGTAGGATTTAATAAAAATACTTTGCCTAGAAAGATTTCTAATAACTCTATTTTAGATGATATTGATAAAGAAAAATTTATTGATAAAAATATTTTTCTGTCTCCTACATCTAAAAATTTATTAATAGACGAAGAATTTGTAAGCTATATTGCCTTGAGTAGATCTTCTGAAAAAGTAATTATTAGTTATAGTAAGTTAGATATTAATTACAAACATCAAGATTCTTCTATATACTTAAATAATTTAAAAATTATTTTTAATAATTTTACGATAAAATCTACAGATAAAATTTTAAAGTTTGATGTAACTAATCTAGATTATTAT
>NZ_JACBYC010000162.1 GCF_013415425.1 Gemella sp. GH3
TTAATTGTATGAATACAGCAGTACTTTTATAGATTATTTAAAACTAAATCTTATTAACCCTGCCCAGAGTTTATAATATGTTTTTTATAATATATAAATTTACTCTCCACAAATCATTTTTAAGTTCACTTTTTATTAGTGGACTTTTTTTGTAGACTAATGTATTTGCTATTTAGCGATTAAAATAAAAAAATATTTAGCATAAAGATTTTACCCTTTACACTAAATATTATATACCCAATAAATATAGATTTATTTAACATCAAAATAATCTCTTCGATTTGTATTAAGATTATATATAATTTTAAGATAAATTTATACAACCAAAATATGATATTCCTTGTATTAGTTTTTAATAAGTGTTAGTATCTAATTAGATATAAATTTTACTTCCCCAAATAAGTTCACTATAGAATTAGTGGACTTATTTTTTATATTTGTATACTTTGCTATATTTAATAGTTATTTCTTCATTTAACTAGTGAACTTACTATTTAGAATATATTATATTCAGCACTGAATTATACTATTAACAAAGTTTAGAGATAAAATATCTACATAATAAAAAAAACTCCCAAAGGGAGCTAAAAGCCTGGCAACGTTCTAATCTCGCAGGTCGTAAGACCAACTACATTCGACGCTAAAGAGCTTAACTTCTGTGTTCGGTATGGGTACAGGTGTGTCCTCCTTGCTATCGCCACCAGACGAAAACT
>NZ_JACBYC010000027.1 GCF_013415425.1 Gemella sp. GH3
TTTTTAATGTGTTTTTTTAATTCTACGGCACCTTGCAATGCAGCACCAGATGAACTTCCTACTAGTAATCCCTCTTTATTAGCGATGAGTTTGACGTTATTAAAGGCATCCTTATCTGAAATAGTAAATATGCCATCCACTAAATCTCTATCTAAGAATGTAGGCCACTTTTCAGAACCTATGCCCTCTGTCGCATGCGCGTGTATTGGGCCTCCATTCAAAATAGATCCTTGAGGCTCAACTATATAATTCTTAACTCCCAGTGTTGTCATATGTTTTGCAACACCAGTAAATGTACCGCCTGAACCTACACCCGCTACGAAATAATCAATATGGTCCAATTGATGAGTGATCTGTTTGGCTAAGGTATTCGTATATGCACCAGGATTGTCTTCAGTACCAAATTGATTCATATACAACGCATTGTATTTTTTAGCATAAGACTTCGCTTCTTCTTGCGCCCCGATCATACCGTCAACTTTTGGTGTTCGCCTAACATCTGCACCTAACGCTTTCATAATTGAGATCTTCTCCTCTGAAAAGCCCTCCGGTGCAAAAATAACGCATTTGACTCTGAAACGGTTCGCAGCTATGGCAAGTCCTATACCAGTGTTTCCAGCTGTCGCCTCAACAATTGTGCCACCTTCTTTGAGACGCCCATCCTCAATTGCCGTTTCAACTAAATATTTTCCTAGACGATCCTTTAC
>NZ_JACBYC010000021.1 GCF_013415425.1 Gemella sp. GH3
ATTATTGTTAAGTTAGTATATCCTAATTTTTTATAATTATCATTATCATAAATAATCGTTCGTGCTAATTCGTGAAATGTATTTACTACTACATTATTATTACCTAAACTTATATTTAATCTTTCTTTTATTTCATTTACTGCTTTGTTTGTAAAAGTAATCGCAAGTATATTACTTTGCAGCACTTCTTTTTTTGTAACTAAATATTCTATTTTGCTTATAATCGTATTTGTCTTACCCGTTCCAGCACCTGCGACAAGCATTATTTCTTTTGAATCACTTAATACTGCCTGTCTTTGCGACACGTTAAGTCTTTCTAAATATTCCATATTTTTGTCCTTTATATTTTTAAAATCTTTTTTAAATTTCTAATGCTTATGTAATTCGCCGAAAATATCAGTGAATATTTTTTCAAGTTCTGTATTATCTGTAAAAAGTTTTTGTATCTCGTGTTCTTTTGCTTGTTTTTCTTCTTTGTATTTATTAAGTTCTTTTTCTAATTCTTCTTTTGCTTTTGTAAATCTTTCTATATTAGATTTTTCATTTTCATTAGTAAATTGTTTTATTTTATCATCTGTATATTTCAATGTTTCTTCTGTTTCTTCGATATTTTTTTCTAAAATTTTAATAGCACCTTTTACGCTTATTATATTATGTTCTAACTTCTCATGATCCTGATATTTTTCTTTTGTGATTTTTGTTAAA
>NZ_JACBYC010000026.1 GCF_013415425.1 Gemella sp. GH3
AAATTAATCCGTCAACTTTAATATTATTATCAATTAGAGGTTTCAATGCGTCTCCTTGAAGAAATTGAATTTCTTGCTGATGTAATGTTGCATTATTGCGTGCAACATTCAGTGTATCTTCATATAAATCTGTAGCGAGAACGTTTAAATCTGGCTTAAGCAACTTAAGTGTAATAGCAATCGCACCGCTTCCTGTACCAATATCGGCAACTGTATCTTGATGATGACATTGATTTAGAAAATGAAGCATCACTTCTTCAGTTTCAGGACGAGGGATTAGACAATTATTATCTACCTCGAAGTTATAGCCGTAAAAAGATTGAAAGCCTACGATATATTGAATAGGTTCACCACTCTACATTCTATGTAGAGCTAGGTCAAATTTTGCTATATCAGCTTGAGACATCTGTTCTTCACGATGGATAAGATAGTCTGTTCGTGACCATTTAAAAAGGTCCAACAGTAGCCATTCTGCCCTAGTCTGCTCATACCCTTTATCTAATGTTAATTGAATAGCCTCTTGAAGTTTATCTTTATAGTTCACCATTATTAAGTTCTTTCAATTTCTCAGTTTGTTCTGATAGAGTAAGTGCGTCTATGATTTCATCTAAATTACCTTCCATAATCTGACCAAGTTTCTGTAGCGTTAAGCCAATTCTATGATCAGTCACACGACTTTGTGGATAGTTATATGTTAT
>NZ_JACBYC010000102.1 GCF_013415425.1 Gemella sp. GH3
CAATAACGTTTTCCTAAAATTTTTACAAAAAAATAGGTTTTTTCTATTGATTTTCATTATAAATATGTTATAATATTCATTGAAGTAATTAATTTACTTCAAATGTTCTTTTATTATAAGTATCCCTAGCTTATAATAAAGACTTTTCATATTTACTCCCTTATTTCTACCTTACAATTTTGTAGGGTAGGTTTTTTTTATAAAAATAACTTAAATCAATGTATATTTTCAAAAGTTATTATATAAATTCTTATTATGTTCAAAATTTATTTACATAAAAATTAATAAAAAATAGCGACAAGTTAATTTACTTGTCGCTATTTTTATATTTATGAATTACTACTGATTATTACCTTCTTGGATTTAAAGATATTTTTCCTTTTTGTTACCAATAAAACTACAAAAAATACTGTCCCTATTACAAATGCTTGCATACCAGATATAGAAACATCAAAGTATATAGCTAAAATATAACCAAGTATACTATCTATTGTCCCTATTATAATACTAAGAATCAGCATATTTCCTAATCTATCAGTAAATAATCTAGCAGTTAAAGCTGGACCTACCATAAAAGCTATAACTACAATTACTCCTACAGCTTGAAAAGCCCCGAAGCTAGTTACAGATACTAAAGACATTAGTAAATAATTAATAAATGTTGTAGAAATTCCGATAACTTTTGCATATTCGCTATCAAAAGTACTAACTTTAAATTCTTTATAAAAAAGACTTATAATTGCTAAGTTTATAACAAATATTATAAACAAAATAATTAATGCTTTAGGCCCAAAATCATAATCAACGGTTTCAAATCTTTCAAATGGTACAAATGTTATATCTCCAAAAATTATATGCTCTACATCTAAATGAACATTTTTTGCAAATTTTGCTATTATTATGACTGCTGTAGCAAATAGAAAAGGAAAGACTATTCCTATAGCAGAACCTTTATTAACTAATTTGGTACTATGTAAAAGTTCTGTAAGCCAAACAGTAAGTAGTCCTGTTAAAATGGCAAAAAGAACAACTACAGGAGATCCGATATTACCATCACTAACAAAAAATCCTAAAACAATCCCTAAAAGCACTGTGTGAGATATTGCATCTGTCATCATACTCATACCTCTAAGTACCAAAAATGTTCCTGGTAAAGCACAACAGGCACATACCATTATACCCACCAAAATAATTTCAATATTAGCTCCCATATTAATTCTCCCTTCCATTAGCTATTTTTAACATATCTTTTATAATTTTTTCTTGTTCTTGTTTTTTATAAAGATATTTTCTAAGGATACCTCGTTTAGGAGAAAATACTAAACTTACCAAAACAAAAAAACTTAGTAATATTACGATAACAGGACCTGTAGGTAAATTTAAAGAACTAGAACTTATAACCGTTCCTAATAGTCCAGAAATTCCTCCTACAAAAGCTGATATAATAGTCATCTTAACTAAATTATCTGTCCATTGTCTTGCAGATACTGCCGGCACTATAATTAAGGAACTCATCAAAATAACACCAACCATTTCTAAACCTATAACTATACATATTACTGTTAAAAAAGATAAAAGTAATTCATAAAATCTAACTTTGTTTTTATAAATTATTTTTGCATATGTGTAATCAAATATTACTAATTTTAATTTATACCAATAAGCTATGAGTACAATAAGAACTACTATTGATATACCACTAATCAAATAAATATCTTCTTTCAAAATAGCTGCTGCCTGCCCAAAAATAAATTTATTTAATCCTGCTTTATTAGCTCCAGGTAGTATTTTTATATATGTTAAAAGTACTATCCCTAAACCAAAAAACATTGACAAAACTAAAGCTAATATATTATCTAGTTTGATAGAAGTTTTTTTAGCAGTATAGCTAATTAAAATATTTGCTAATAATCCTGCTCCTAAAGCTCCTAATAATAAAATTACTAAATCTTTCTCACGAGTAATTATATAAGCTAGACATATACCAGGTAATGCAGAATGAGAAATCACATCTCCAATTAAACTTTCTTTTTTAAGTACAGAAAATACTCCTACTGCTCCACACACAGCACCTAATAACGTTGCACCTAAAGCAACTATTTGAAAAGTATAACTTTGTAATAAACTAGTCATTTTCTTCCAACTCCCTTTGCTTAAAATAGTTTAACTTCGGTAAATACGTATTATTTATATTATCTTCATTAAAGACATCTTTTACAGCTCCATTAGCAATAATATTTTTATTAATTAATACAACATTGTCAAAGTATTCTTCAATAGTTTGTAAATCGTGATGTACTATTACTATAGTTTTTCCATCATTTACTAATTCGCGTAAAATTGACACTATCATTTTTTCACTATGAGCATCTACACCTTGAAATGGTTCATCTAATAAATAAAGATCTGTTCCTTGTGCTAATGCTCTAGCCAGAAAGACACGTTGTTTCTGACCTCCGGATAAGTTGTTAATTTGACGATTTGAAAATTCTTCTAAATCTACTTTTTCAATAGCTTTTCTTGCTATTTCTTTATCTTTTTTTGTCGGTCTTTTAAATAACCCTAAGTCTTGATATCTCCCCATTAAAACTACATCAAAAACTGTCGCTGGAAAATCCCAATCTATACTAGATGTTTGCGGAACGTAACTTAATAAGTTCTTTATATTTGAATTTATTTTAATTTCTCCGGTTAATGGACTTAATAAGCCTAATATAGTTTTGAACAATGTAGACTTACCTGCACCATTAGGACCTACTATCGCCGTTAATTTTCCCTTCTCTATCTCTAAATTTATATCCCATATAACTGGCTCAACATCGTAAGCCACCGCTAAATTTTTTATTATTATTTTTTTATTTTCCATAACTTACTTTTTCCTTATCTCATTTTTGTTTCCTTTAGGAAACTTTACATTAATTTTACTACACTTATATTGTTTTGTAAACAAAATTTTAAAATAAAAAATATTTGACATAGAGATTTGTTTACTTATACTAAATATCTAATAATATATTTAGTATTTGTCAATAAATGCAAGCCTAATGTATTTGCTATTTAGCAATTAAATAAAAAAATATTCAGCATAGAGAATTTTTTCTCTACACTGAATATTATATAACCAATATATTCTATATTTAATACCACCATAATTTTTCGTGGCGACGACCTATTTGCAATGCTAAATCTTTCTTATTCTGATCAATTCCATTTATATAAAGTTTCCCACTAGTATACATATCAATCATCTCATTAGGAACACTTGATATTACGATACTTCCATTATTAATATTCTCTATTTGAGTAAATTTAACAGAGTATTCTCCTTCTGGTAAGTAATCAAAATACCAGCGTAGAGTATATGTTTGAAGAGGAAGCTCCCAATAAAGCTCTCTGTAAATAAAAGTAGTTTCTCTTACTACACTATTAGTTGTTTTATCTATTATCTCTACTTTATACTTAGAATTATTATTTTCATCATAAGCAGATATATATCCTCTAATATAATTAAAAGACATTGTAGCTTTGAATGTTTGCTCAACTTCTGTATCTTGATTGACTCTAACTATACCGTCACGTAAATATTTATCTGTAGCATAAATACTTATACCATTAATAACTCTAGAGTCATAATCTAAATTCATAGAATAACTAGGACGTAAAAAACTATCAGATACTAATTGAATGCTAAATATTATACCAAAAGCTATATAAATTTTCCTTTTGTATTTATCAAACATAGTTTTCTTATTCTCTTCTAAAAATATTATTATACCTTTAGTAGATAAAATAAATATTATCGGCATCCAAGCATAAACATATCTAGGCTTAGCTTCCCATATCAAATGGAACAAGAAGACACCAAATATTATAATTTGAAATAGAAACATAGATGTAATGTAGTGTTTTCTACGTTTATACATATAGTATACTAACATAAAGATAATTACTGCATAAAGCATTTGTGATGTATAAACGAAAATACTATTGTTACTTCCATAAAATAGCTGCCATAAAAAACTATCTCCTTCACGCAAAGCACGTGTTCCATTAGTATAATTTATAGTACCGTCACTCCAATTACCTCTTATTTTTAGAACGAAAACTAATAAGTTCAAAAATATAGGCCTATGTATTAATCTATTAAAAAATAAACTTAGATCATCTGCCATTTTATCTTGACTTAAATAAGTATATTGAAAATCTTGCCAGTTATAACTTCCACCCTGAATACTCATTCCCATAGTTATCCAGTGCATCATAGGAAATTTATAACCTGAATCTGTGAAAAATCCATAATACGACCATAACACATCAAATATTTTTCCGAAAAATACAAATCCTAATAAAAAAGTTACAATTAACAAAATTATTTTTTTGTACCATTTAAAAAATGCTAAATAAACAAGCAATGCTGGCAAAACAATAATAATGTTTGAGCGTAAATTCCAGCTAAAAGCGATAAGTAATGTAACAGCTATGATATGCTTGTTTCTAAAAATAAAACTACCATCTGATGGAATTAAAACATACATTATTAAAGCAACCATAATGACCATCAACGTATCTGAATAATAAAATAAACTGTACATTTGAAATGGTATGTATAATAGCATAAGTAACAATACTATCGTTTGTTTATTTTTATCTAATAATTTTCCTGCTGTTTTGTAAGTTAAAAACATAGTAGCACTAGTAACTAAAAAGCAGAATAAATGTAACATAAAAACTTCTGATAAATTCAACAAATTAGCTACTCTATATATCCAGTACAAAATAATTGTAGGAGTGATATTATTTGGATAGACTAAAAAATATCTTTCTCCAGAAAACTTCCCATAATTCAACATATAGTGTGCTTCATTTTCAATCTCTGCACCATCAGAAAAATTAAGAGTATCCATAGTTAAAATTATTATTTGAAAAAATATATAAGTAACTATAATATATAGATTATATCTTTTCAAAGTTACTTCATCACTTGCTAGAATTTTCTTTATTAAACTTAATAAAAGTAACAAAGTTACAGGTATTCCCAATATTAATACTATAGGATTCAATATCCTCTCATACACAAAAGGAGCAACTGCAATCCAAACTAACGCCAATGTAAATAAACAAATAAAGGTATAAGCAAAAATATTGTGTAAAATTCTCCTCATATACTATACCTCACCTGAATTCATTAAAGACTTTACAAATAATTTAGGGGATAATTGGACAATAATTTTACGATAAATATTGTCTAGTTTAAAATAATGTTTTTTGTTAGCAATAATCCCTAAAATTTTATTCTTACTTTCACGTGATAAATCTTTACTTGCTAATTCAGCGTATAAATAACCGCATAGTAAGTTACCTGCATCTCTATAATCTCTAGTTTCAACAAAATCTTCTATCTTATTAATTGTCATCATCATTCTCATATAACTAGATTCTGCTATAGCTTTATTATCATACTTTTTAAATTGATTTTTCTTAATATAATTAGTTTCTGTACATAACTGAATTTTTTTTACTTTATCAAATACTTTTAATTTAAAATATATATTTTCTCCATATAAAATATCTGCATTAAAACGTAAATTATAAATATTCAAAAATTGCTTTCTGAAAATAAAAGAACTTAATGTACTATCAATTTTATTTTTAGCATATATTATTTCTGAAGTTATTAATTCTACACCACTAATCTTAGAATTTTGTAGAAACTTCTCTTTCATAAATTCTAAATTATTATCATTACCTAATAATACAACGTCAGAATGTGTGCTATTTATTTTATGATACATAGCTTCTAAATAATTATTTTCTAATTTTTCAATATTTTCTTCTACAAAAACTATATATTCTCCTCTGGCATAATCAATTCCTATATTCTTTGCAGCTGATTTAGAGCCTAACTGTTTTTTTATATAATTTATATTTTCGTAATTTTTGTAAGAATCAAAAGCTTTCTCCATAGAATCTGTTGATAAGTCATCAATTATAATAATTTCAAAACTTTTATATGTTTGTGAAAGTAAATTATCTATATTATTAATCAAATTTGTATCTTTTCTATACGAATTTAAAATAACTGATATTTTATAATTTATATTAGAAGTTTTTATGTTTTTAATTAAAATATCATCACTAATAAGGACTGTATCAACAAAAACGTCTTTTGTTTCATTTAAATTTTTCGTCATATTTATACCTCTACGAGACTTTAATTACTTTATTATATCATAGGTTATAATTTATTAAAACTTTTCTATTAACAAAAATAAAAGTATAAGAACATAAGCTCTCATACTTTTATAATTATAATATTTAAAGTACTATTTAATACCAGCGATAATGTTATTAAATTCTTCTTCTGTTACGTAACTTGAGATTGCTCCATTTTTAGTCGTTGTTAATGTCGCATAATTAGTAGCAAAATTTGCCAAATATTTAAGGTCTTCACGATTTATATTTGTTATATTTTCTACACTTAGTAATTTTGTCAAGAATGAACCTGCAAAAGCATCGCCTGCTCCAGTAGTGTCTATAACTTTTACTTTAGGAACATCTGTCTCAACTACAAAATTATTACTATAAACTTCAGATCCATTTTCTCCTTTTGTATATAATACATATTTTATATGACTGAAGTCTTTTTGTAATGCTTCTTTTATATCAGTAGTTCCTGTTAAAAATTCTAACTCATTATCTGCAACTTTAATAACATCTACATAAGGTAAGAATTGTTTAATAGTTTCTAAATATAATTCATTACTATCCCATAAATTAAACCTTAAATTAACATCAAAGCTTATTAAAATACCTCTTTCTTTCGCCTCTTTTAGTAGTAGTAAATGACTATCTTTTGATTCTTCTTGAATCGCAATACTAGCAAAATGTATAGCATCTATATCTTGAAAATCAACTTTTTTCACATCATTTTTACTAATTTTTAAAGCAGATGATCCTTTGAAATAAAAGCTAAATGTTCTATCTCCTGTATCATCTAAAGCTACAAACGCCAAAGGAGTGAATGTATCATTTTTCCTTGATACATATTTAGTGTCTACTCCTTGTTTTTCCAAAACATCTTCTAAGAAATCTCCAAAGCCATCATTTCCTAACGATGTTAATAAATAACTTTTTTGTCCTAATTTAGATGCTACGCAAGCAACGTTAGCTACAGATCCACCAGCTTCTTTCTTAAAAGAAGATACTTTATCTATCTTACCATTCTCTGCACCTATAAAGTCTATTAACATTTCACCTATACATAAAACTGCCATATATTATCTCCTATTGTTTTATATTTATAGAATTAAATTCATATGCTTCAAATTTTTCTGAACGTATATTTGTCTTATGATTTTTTGGATAATATCTTGATGAAAATGATCCTTCTCCATCATTAGCAAATATTTCAAATGATGAATTATCAAATACTATTTCTATATTTTTTATATCTATTTCCAGCGCTCTATTATCTCTTCCATATCCACTTTCATTAAGAGCGATATTCAATTTACTATTATCATACTCTATAACTAAGCTATCAATAGTAATTTTAAAACTATTGCCATTATCTTGTTTGAAATACCAACTTCTTAAATCAAAATTGGTAGATTCTATACGATTACCTAATAATTTCTTTACAGATTTGTGTATTAATTGATATAATTTTCCATCTTTAAATTTTAAAACACGTGGTATAGTCAAACAATTTTGATAACCAAAATGTACCGTTGGATTTGTATAACTACTATCTGGAACATACATCCATGCATACATTACTCTTTCACCATCTTCATCTATAAATGTTTGCGAAGCATAAAAGTCATGTCCATAATCTAAAATTTTAAAGTTGTCAATTTTCTCTACATTTTCTATACCCTCTTTTATAATAGAGTATCCTATTTGATAAATATTTTTATTATCTGGATACATATTCGAGGTACCTTGTGGAGAATATAATAGTAACTCTTGACCATCTACTTCTATATAATCTGGACATTCCCACATATAACCTAGATTTTTTGTAGAATAAATAGTTTTGTAGTATTCCATATTTTTATATACTAATAAGCACCCAAAATCATTGCTATCTCTTGCTCCTAATATTAAATAGCTATTATTATTTTTTTCAAAAATCTTAGGATCTCTAACGTGATTTGACATATTAGGATAATCTTCTGTACTAAGAATTAATTCTTTTTTTGAAAATGTACTAAAATCCTTTGTTTCAAATTTTATAGTATTATGACCACGTCCATTGTGAACGTAGTCATAATTACCTTTATACTTAACATTTCCTGTGTAGTAAAATACTACTTTATCTCCTTCGATATTAGCACTTCCTGAATACACACCTGATTTATCAAATTCTTTATCAGGTTTCAAAAATACTCCTTTATCCTCGTAATTGATCAAATCTTTACTAGTGTAGTAATACCATAATTTTAAACCACCATCTACTTCATAAGAATATTGATGAAATATATGATAATTACCGCCAAAATATACTAGTCCATTAGGATCATTAAGCCAACCCTTAGTAGGTTCTAAGTGCAGACTTTGTTTCCAAATGTTACTTTGCATCAACTAACTCCTTTTTAGTTTTAAAGAAATATGCTGTTACTAAAAACGCAACAGTAAATGATATTATTAGACCTATTAAGAATGATGTCCATTGAGCAGGTCTTATAGATAAAAATCCTGGTAATCCCGCAGCACCTAAAGCTACTGCTAAAACTTTATTGAATCCTAACCAAGCACTTCCTAAGGCACTTCCTATGATAGCTCCATAGAATGGATATCTTAAACGTAAGTTTACACCAAACATAGCTGGTTCTGTAATTCCTAATGCTGCAGAAACACCTGATGCAGATGCAAGAGATTTAATTTTTACATCTTTTATAAAGAACATTACTGCAAATACTGCTCCAGCTTGAGCAATATTATTCATAGATGCTATAGGGAAGATAAATGATCCTCCTAATCCAGAGGCAACTGATTCAGCTATCAGTGTAGTTTCTATAGCTATAAATGAATGATGCATACCAGTAATAACGATAGGTGCATAGAATAATCCAAATATACCAGCTCCAACAAATCCTAAACTGTAATATAACCAAGATAATCCATCAGCTAATAAATTACCTGCTTGACGTAATAGTGGACCTGTAACTGCGAAAGTTAAAAATCCTGTAATAAATAGTGATAACAACGGTGTTGTTAAATTATCTAAGTAAATAGGAGTTACTCGTCTTAAATATTTTTCTATAACTGCTAAGACAAAACTCATAACAATAATTGGTAATACTGTTCCTTGGTAACCAATTTGTTCAATAGTTAATCCTAGAATATTCCATACTGGAATTTCTCCTGCTGCACGTGCTGCAACTTCATTATATGCATTAACTAATTGAGGATGAACCATTATCATACCTAATGCAGCACCTAAATAAGGATTACCACCGAATCTCTTTGTTGCAGAAAATCCAATTAATACTGGTAAGAAAACAAATGGTGCATTAGCAAGTAAATTTACTAAATCTGCTAATGAGGCTATATTAGGATAAATTTCTAACAACGTTTTTCCTTTAGCAAAAATATCTTTAGCTGTCAGGACATTATTAATACCCATTAATAACCCTCCTGCTACTATCGCAGGAATAATAGGAACAAATATATCACTTAACATTTTAACGAAACGTTGTGCAATATTTCCTTTAGGTTTTTGTTTTTCTTGTTGTGAACCTGTAGTTTCTCCGCCAGTTATCTCGTTGTAAGCAGCATAAACTTGTTGAACAAGCCCACTTCCAAAAATTAATTGAAGTTGTCCATTAGTAAAGAAAACACCCTTTACTCCTTCAATATCTTCTAATTTCTTTTGGTCATAACTTGATTCATCGTTCAACTCTAACCTTAGACGTGTTGCACAGTGAGTTGCACTTTGAATATTATCTTGACCACCACTAAATTCAATTACTTCTTTAGCAATCTTTTTTAAATCCATCTCTTCTTCTCCTAATAATTTTTATTCAAAATGGTAACGTTACTTTTTTAATTTTATATTATTTTTTAAAAAAAGTCAATATTATATAATAATTATTTATATTCTTTTTTCTTGCTAATATATTTTTTTTATTGTATAATCTATAAAAATGTTATTTATAAACAAGGAGATTGTTAATATGTATACTATGAACTTATCTAATTTGGAGTCACCTCACCTCACGCATTCTAATGATGATGAATATTCCCAGGACTTCAATACAGAAATTGATTATGAAGATGAAATTTTAACAGACTATGCCGATGAAAAATTTAATTCAAGAGAATTAATAATGGATAGTTTAGATGATGATTTTTACAATTATTCTCAAGAGATGAAACTTTCTTTGGAATATTCTTATGAGCTTGAAGACTTTGAGTATGATGAGTTTAGCATATCTAACGATCAAATTATGTTAGAAGATGCAGCAGATTCATATTAAAAAGCTTATCTTAGAATATTATGGTATTCTAAGATAAGCTTTTTTCTTGCTGTTAATATAATTTTAAATATTTTCTAAAATAATTTTTCTAACTTCATTCAATGCTTCTTTTGATACTCTATCAATTACTCTGGATCTATCTCCATTAAATTGACATTTCTTTATACTTATTTCACCTTTATAGTATACCCCTATATACACTAATCCTGCATCTATGTTTCCATCAGCATAACCGGTAGTAGATATTGCTATATCGGTATCTGTTTTTTCTATCAATCCTTTTAACATCTCATAAGCTACTTCTTCACTAACTACTCCAAAGCTTTTTATAGTCTCTTCTTTAACATTTAAATTATTAATCTTTGATATATTAGAATAGCTTACTATACTTTCTTTTAATGAATTTGAAATTCCTGAATTTTGAACCAAAAGAGATGTTAGATATCCTCCTGTTAATGATTCAGCTAGTGATATAGTTAAGCCATTATCAATCAATAATCCTGCTACTACTTGAGGAAGCTCACTTTGACTTTGAGCAATAGATTCATCTCCTATTAAATAAATGTACTCGCCTACTAAGTTTTCTAATTCTACTATTTTTTGTTCTACTAATTTATCACAATATTCCTTGTTCTTTCCACTTGCAGTTACCCTTATTAGAACTTCTCCTGTCTTAGCATACAAGGCTACTGTTGGATTAGTTTGATTATCTAATATAACTTTTATTTTATCTTCTAATAAAGATTCACCTATTCCATAAAATCTTATATATTTAGAAACAAATTTTTGCTCACTCAATTTTTCTAAATATGGCTTGACTGATTTTATAAACATATCTTTCATTTCTCTAGGAGGACCCGGCATTAAAATTATCCTACGTCCATTATCTTCCAAAATAATTCCCGGTGCTGTCCCACAAAAATTTTCTAAAACAATAGCCCCATTAGGTATCATAGCTTGTTTTTTATTATTTATAGTTAATACATTATTTTTGCTATATTTTAAAACATAATCTTGAATTTTTTCCCATGAATAATTATCCAAATAAAAATCTCTATTGAAATATTCTGCTGCACATTCTTTAGTTATATCATCATCTGTAGGTCCCAATCCTCCTGTAACAATAACAGTATCACTACTATTAAACGCTCTATCAAAAGTTCTTAATAATCTTCCTTTATTATCTCCTACTGTAGTGTGCTTAAATACATTTACTCCTATATTAGCTAACTCTTTTGATAAATATGCTGTATTTGTATTTACAATATCTCCAAGAAGTAACTCTGTTCCTACCGATACTAATTCTACATTCATAATAGCACCTCTTTCCTCTATAATCTTATTAAATTATATCATAGTTAATATAAATACATCAACGCAGAGAATAAATAAAGTGACACAGTATCTTTAAACTCGTTTATAAAATATTTTCGCGAATAACTAGATGTTATCAACGTATACATTTACCATCATTTATTGTCAAACAAAAATAAGAAGTAGATAATAATATCTACTTCTTATAGTTATTAATTATTTAAAATGTTTTAAATGTACTAAAAGGATAATAGCGTAGAATAACTTTTCCTACTATGGCATCTTCTTTAATGAAGCCAAATACTCGACTATCGGTACTATTAGGTCTATTATCTCCCATTACAAAGTACATTCCAGATGGTACAGTTTTTGACTGCGTACTCTTTAAATACTCAATATTAAAATCTGGTGTCAAACTTTCTGTACTTCCATTCGCTGCTAATTCTTTTTTCTTTTGTTCTAAATAAGGTTCATCAACTTTTTGACCATTTATATAAAGAACATCACCAATTACCTCTACAGTATCTCCAGGTACACCTATAATTCTCTTAATATAGTCATCTGTTTCATTAGCGTGAAAAACAATTTCATCTCCGCGTTCATATGTACTACTAATTTTGTTAATAAACACTTTATCATTATCTGCAAAAGTGTAATCCATAGAATGCCCCTTAACTGTATAAGGAGCTACTAAATAAGTAGTAATACCAAAATATAGAGCAATAGACACTGCTATTACTATTATCCATTCAAATATCTCTTTTATAAATTTCACTATATTTCCTCTTTTTTTATAAATTTTATTTGTAAAAGTATGTCTATACTTAATTATTATGTAATTATATCATAGCTATTTAGTTATTACTAGAATTTAAATATTTTTTTAATTCATCAATAATATTATTACTGTCCGTTAATCCTAAGTTGTATATTTCTTTTATCCTTGCAACATCTTTTTCTAATCTTTTTATTTTTATATCTCTACTAGGTTGGATAACAAAAATTTCTTTATTATCTCTTAATTTATAAATATTTTCCAAAGTAGCATTATAATTATCAGGTCTAGAATCTATTATGTCTGCTAATTTATCATATTTTTGTTTAGCTATTTTATACAATAATTTATTTTTTTTCTTTTCTTTTTTATAACCATAAGGTCTAGTAAGAACTACTATTATTTTGTCACAACCCATAGTTAACATTTTTTCTATGGGTATGCTATCTGCTATACCACCATCTAGGTACCTTTTATCATTAACTTCTACTATATTAGATATAAAAGGTAATGCGGAACTAGCTCTTAATATTTCTGTTTGCTCAAAAACATTATCAATTTTAATATATTCCGCTTCACAACTATCTACATTCGTTACAGTCGCGTAATAATCAATATTTGATTTAGAAAACTCTTCTTGATCAAATATGTCTAATCTTCGTGGTAAAACATAATAGGCAAATTCTTTATTAACCATATTTCCTGTTTTTATTAATGATTTTAAGCTCATATACATAGGGTGCTTTATATATTTAGTATTATAATTCAAAGCTCTTCCTCTTTGTTTTGATGCATAATTTACACCAAACAAAGCTCCTGCTGATACACCGATAATACAATTTATATCTATATCATTATCCAAAAAAGAGTCCAAAACTCCAGCAGTGTACATTCCACGCATACCGCCTCCCTCGAGTACTAATCCTACTTTCATAATATCACCTCGTTTTAAATATACTCTCCCTTAAAACATCATAATACAATATTAACATTAAATTAAATTTATATTTTAATCAATAATATTACTAATTATATAAGTATATACTAAATCTAAAGTTGCTTTTACAGAATCAATATGCGTTCTCTCGTAAGCGTGACTAGATTCTATACCTGCTCCTAAAAGACCGTGCTTAATATCTGCACCAGCTCTCATAGCTGCTGAAGCATCACTACCGTAATAAGGATAAATATCTAGCTTGTACGGTATATTATTTTCTTGACACAATCTTACAAAATGATTTCTTAAATCATAGTGATATGGCCCTGAACTATCTTTTACACAAATAGAAACTGTATATTCATCTGTATATTGTCCATCACCCATAGCTCCCATATCTACTGCTAAATATTCACAAACTTTATCATTAATATTTGAATTACCACCATATCCTATTTCTTCATTATTAGAAAAATAAAAATGTGTTGTATATGGTAATTTTACATTCTTTAGTGAAATATCTTTTAGTATGTCAGTTAATATAGCTGCACTAACTTTATCATCAAGATGACGAGATTTTATAAAACCACTCTCTGTAACTATTGTTCTAGTATCAAAAGAAATAAAATCACCTACTTGTATCCCGGCTGCCATAGTTTCCTCTTTTGAAGTTGTTTTTATATCCAAACGTACTTCCATATTTTGCTCATTACGTTCTGCAGTTTTTGCATTTGAGTAAACATGAACACTATTTTGATGCAATAATATTGTTCCCGTTATTTTCTTTCCGTTAGTCAAATGAATTGTACAATTCTCGCCCTCTATAGAGTTAAAAGTAAATCCTCCAACTAAAGTTAAAGATAATCTTCCGTCAGATTTTATTCCCTTAACCATCGCCCCTAGTGTATCAACGTGTGCTGTTATAAAACGTTCTTTATCTATATTAGATCCTTCTACAGTTAGTAATAATCCTCCTTTTTTAGTTATTTCAGGATTATAACCAAATTTTCTAAGCTCTACATCTATATAATCTATAATATTTTTTGTATATCCTGTAGGTGAAGCTATAGAAGTTAACTTTTCTATATAATTAATAACACTCTTCATAATATTATCCTCCTTAAAATAAATTTATACGTATTAACAGTATACACATTTTATTATAATAAGTAAATTTATTCCTCAAAATATTTAGAATCTCTAAGACTAAAAATTACTTCTGTTTTCTCTGGATAAGCACTTAATTGTGTTGCAAATTCCATATCTGCTTGTTTCTTCGGACGAATATTTATCGTTGTATCATATCCTAAGTCTATAAGTTTATTGTACAACATCTTAATTTCAGATATATCCTCTACTGCTATCTTAGGCTTTACAGAATAAGCTGCTCCTTCTCCAAACCAAGTAGCTTCTTTTGTAAAATCTACTGGAGAAGTTTCATTTATTTTTAATTTTACAGATATTTCATAATCATATCCTTGATTTTCAATTATATTAGCTAATTTTAGAGTTTTTTCATAGTCATTAGTATTCTTTATTTTTAAAGTAGCTTTATAATCTATTCCCAGTTGTGTTAAGTTATTAGCTATAGTAAAAGGATCAGTCTCTTCATAAGTTGGTCTAAATGTAACATTTACCAAGTATCCCATACTTTGATATTTTTTATGTAAATCTATTAATTCATATCCCTCTTTATCTATTAATAGTTCTTTTTTGTTAGTAGTTACTTGTTTATCATCTTCTATAGCTTCCTCTCTAGGAAAAATAATTTGTAATGTGTATAACATATACTATATCCTTTCTTTCAAAACAAAAATTTGGACTAAATTATCCTTATTTCCTTTAGTCCAAATTTATTCTTATATTATTTATTTTGTGTTCTTCTACCACGTTTATCAAAGAATTTCTTATCGGTATATTTTTTATCTTTACGTTTCTTATCGTCTTTATTATTTCTTTTTCTTCTATCATTTTTATAAGGTTTTGAACGACGATTTGATTTTTGCTCTTTTCTTACTAAAGGTTTTTCATAAGATAATTCTACATCTACATCTTTTTTAGAATTAATTAATTTATTAAGCAGTGTAGTAATAACTTTCTCCGAATTACTTTGTGCCATTAATTTATTTGCAAGACTATTTAATTCAGTATAATCTTGTTCTAAGTCTACTAATATTTCCTCATATATTCTACCATATCTTGCAATTTTAATTTCTTCATCAGAGAAGGGCCTTAACATTTTTAGGCGTTCTCCTTTTTGATTTTCAATATCTCGAAGATACGGCATTTCTACAGGATTCAAAAATGTCACTGCAACACCAGATTTCCCTGCTCTTCCTGTTCTTCCTATTCTATGTGTATAACTTTCTGTATCTTGAGGTATATCAAAGTTGTACACGTGTGTCACATCTCTAATATCAATTCCCCTTGCTGCTACATCAGTTGCTACTAATATTTGCAATGATCCATTCTTAAATTTTCTAAGTATTTCTAGTCTCTTAGATTGTGTAATATCTCCGTGTAATCCTTCTGCTAAGTACCCTTTTGCAACCAAGGCACTAGACAATTCATCAACACGACGCTTAGTTCTCCCAAAAATAATTGCTAAATTAGGATTATGAACATCTAAAAATCCTATTAACGTTGATAGTTTCTCATGTTCACGAGTAATAGTAGCATACTCAGTTATATCAGGATTTAGCTCTTCTACACTCATAGTTTTTATTAATTTATATTCTTTCATAAACTGTGTAGACAATTCTTTAATTGCTAATGGCATAGTAGCTGAAAATAGTAAAGTTTGATGATCATTTTCAATCTTAGATAAAATGAATCTTACATCATCTATAAATCCCATATTTAGCATTTCATCTGCTTCATCCAATACTAAATGCGATAAATTATTTAATTTCAAAGTCTTTCTATTTATATGATCTATTATACGCCCTGGTGTACCTACCACTATTTGCGGTTTCTTTTTCAAATCATTAATTTGACGTTCAATGCTAGCTCCACCAAAAATTATGCTAACTTTTATATTTTTATTTTTTGCCATTAGGCGTAATTGTTCTCCTACTTGTTGAGCAAGTTCTCTAGTAGGGGCTAAAACTAACGATTGTAAAGTTTCATTAGTTTTTATACTCTCTATAATAGGTATTCCAAATGCTCCTGTTTTCCCAGAACCTGTTTGTGCTTGAGCTAGCACATCTATTCCTGATAAAACATAAGGAATTGTCTCTTCTTGAATACCTGTTGGCTCGACAAAACCCATGGCAAATAAAGAATTTAACGTTTCTTTACTTACTCCTAGTTCTTCAAATGTTGTCATTACGTTCTCCTTACTTTTATTATTAAGTCATAAATTCTAAATATCTTTACTATTATAACAGAAATAAACAAAAAACGCTAGAAAATAATATAAGAATATAAATTCAATATAAAATTAACATACTAAACTCCTTGATAAACAATAAAATTATATATTAGCTAAGAAACGCCTCCACTTTGTTATTTTTTTAAAACTGGATATCCTCCATCTTCCAATATATATATTTCTTTACTTAAAGCATGATTTATCACATTATAAAAGTAAGAGTTATATATTAAAATTTTGTAATAATATTCAATTTAAACTACATTATAGGTTTCAAAAAATCTGACCAAGATTCATAACTATTAATATTCTTAGCATCATCAGATGCTAGCCATTCAATAGTTAGCGTATCATCTTCAGCAACTTTCACTTCATTTTTGTCAACTTCACAAATATATACTAAACCTATATGTACTTTTCCTACTTCTTCTTTATCATCATTAATTAATCCTATAAATTCCATACTTTCCAAGGCTTTATCAATACTTATAGAAATCTCTTCTTCTATTTCTCTTGCTGCATTAATTTTTATAATATTATTTATATCACTTTCTGAAGATATAGAATTCATATGTCCTCCTATACCAACCGACGCTTTCCCGTGCAATCTAGCTTCTCCACCACCTACTAAACGTCTATAAACTAAAATTTCTTTAGTTGATTTATCTCTAATTACTGTATAACCTATCAACTGCTTGTATCTAGGATCTTCTTCCATATCTCCTCTTCTTTTTACTTCATAACTGCTAAATGTAGTTACAATTTTTTTCACTCTTTCATCTTCTTTGGACAAAAAGCCATAAAAAGCATTTTCTTCATTATTAAAAATAATATTTCTATCAACAACTAAAATTTTTTCATCCCATTTACTCATTAAAATATCACTCCTATTTATTTTAAAATATCTATTAAAGTATAACATAAATAAAAAAGTTATACTAATGCAAAAAATTGTTGTTCACTTTGTTATGAACATTAGTTAATGTCGCAATATTATAAAATTAACTTTTTATTAAGTCTCAAAAATACAATAATATATTAAAAATGGATATTTCCTATATATTTTAGAAAATACCCATTTTTATATACTAAATTATTAAATTATATATTATTAATCAAGCTTAAAAGCTTGCATAAATTCTCCTACTTCTGTACACCTTTGGTGTAATTACTTCTAACTATATTTCTTTTTAATCACTCTAAAATAATATGTTACCATTAATATAGCATAAATTGCTAAACCGAATAACCAAGAAATCCAAAGTCCATAAACCCCTACTTCTCTAATAAACACTAAATAATATGCCAAAGGTACTCCTACAACATAAAATCCTATAAACATAAATATACAAGTAGGAATAACTTTTTTATATGCTCTCATAACACCTATTAATGATGCAGAAAATGAATCAAAAATAAGAAAGGCTATAACAAAATATAATAGCTGAGATGCTATGTTTACAAAAGAAGGATCTGTTCCATACAAATAAGGTATTTTTCTGTTCAAAATTGCTATAACTGTTGCTCCTATTATAGAAAAGACAATAGAAATAAAAACACCTATCTTTACATATTTATCTGCTACTTTATATTCTTTAGAACCTATATGATAAGCTACTATTATAGTTAATGCTCCCGATATACTCATAGGCAGTGCATATAAAAAACCACTAAAGTTAAGAGAACTTTGGTGAGCTGCTATCGTTGCAGTATCAAACTTAGAAACCATAAGCGATAGAACAGAAAACATAAAACTTTCTAAAGCTACTGCAATTATCATAGGAATTCCTAATTTAAAAATTTCAGGCCAATGAGATACTTTAACACCCTCTAATTTAAAAATTTTATATTTACTTATTTTTGGATGATTTAATATTACTATTAATGCCATTATAAACGATATAATATATGTTATATTTATCGCTATGGCTACACCAGCTCCACCAAATTCAGGTAGACCAAACTTACCAAAAATAAATATATATGATAGTACAATACTTATAGGAACATAAATTAACATAATAATCATTGATATTCTTGTAAGACCTAAACTATCAATAAAAGATCTAAGAACAACATATAAAGTTATTGGAATTATTCCTAAACTTTGATATTTTAAAAACTTAATAGTTATAGCAGCTATATCATCTCTAATCCCCAGTTTTGTCACTACATAATCAGAAGATAAATTTAATAAAACTGCTATTATTATACTTAGTATTAAAGAAATATAAATAAATTGTCTAACTTTAGTAGGAACTTGCTCTTCTTCTCCTTTTCCTATCAATTGAGAAACAATAGGTACTAAAGCTGCAACCAAAGTAGTTAAAATAGAAAGTATAGGGGTCCAAATATTAACTCCCATACTTAAACCTGCTAAATCTGTTGAACTATAATGTCCCGCCATAAAAGTCCCAATCATACCTGATGAATATGAAATCATTTGATATATTAGGACTGGAACTAATAACTTCATAAAAACTATAATTTGCTCTTTTGTTGTAGTAGCATTATACATAACAATCCTCCTAAAAATATCTATAAGTATAAAAAAATAAACCGATCAATAATGACCGGAAAATAAAAACAAAATGCAACCGAGAGTTGAATAATTATACCAACCGTTAGTTTAGTCGCCAGCTCAACCTTAACAAATTCTTACACCCACAAAATCCCTACTTAATGCTGCTTCTTTCCAGACCTGACATGGTTCATAAGTCTTGCGTCATAAGGTGCCTCAGTATCAACACTACGTATTAAACTCGACGTTACTATAATTACCCGAATCCCGGTATTCAGCCTTGCTAAAGCGGATTGCAAGTACAGGGCACCGCTAACTCCCCACCTAGCATTTTAATATTATAACAAAATTACAATTAGTTTGTCAATCATTTAAAGTAAACAGTAATATACAATTAAATACATAATAAAAAATGATTAGCTTTACTTTTAAAAAAGCTAATCATTTTTTAATTATTTATTTATTTTTTCGTTTAATTTCTTTGAATATAATACACCGAAAACTAATAATCCTAATAAAACAACCCAGAATATTATAGTCCAAGCTGTTGAATGAGGAAAGTCTGGATTTAAATATCCTAACGATGGATTAGCAGCAGCTATAACAAAAAGTTTTATACCTACCCATGCAACAATAAGGAAGGCTGCAAGCTCTAAACCTGGTTTATCATTTAATACTTTGATAAATACATTAGCAGCATATCTCATTATAATAACCCCTATTATACCTCCTATTACCATAACAATAAACTGACCTAGGTTAATTCCACCGATAGACGTTTCTGAAATATGAGGTAAAGTTATAGCAATAGCTACTGCTGCTAATATAGAATCAACAGCAAAGGCAATATCAGTTAATTCAACTTTCAGTACAGTCATCCAAAAGCCACTTTCTTTTCCCTTGCTAATCTCTTCTACTTCTTCTGGACTAGAACCTAACTTCTTATAAAAATCTATAATATGGATTATAGACATATAAAGTAAGTACAATCCACCTATAACTTGAATTTGCCAATATTTCGCAAGAACTGTAATCAAAAATATAGCTACTATTCTAAAGAATAATGCTCCGAAAAGACCATACAATAAAGCTTTCTTTTGTTGATTATGAGGTAAATGTCTCACCATGATAGCTAAAACGATAGCATTATCGGCAGAAAGTAATCCCTCTAACAAAATCAAACTTAGTAAAACTATAAAATATTGTAATAAAATCTGTGTATCCATTGTAATCTCCTTTCCAAATATAAAAGACCTTTGCTTAAAATTGTTTAAGCAAAGGTCTTACTAAATAACACAGTTATCTCTAATACCGATAGATAGTATCTACGAATTGACGATATTAGAAGTTCTTAGAGAACTAAGTTACTCCCCTTTGATATTATTAATACAATTATAGTCAAATTATATCTAAGTGTCAATTATTTTTTCTTAATAAATTTAACTAATAATGAAAGTATTAATAAAATCAAACAATTTATAGATAAACTAATAACTAGTTCATAAAAATTCCTATTAGTTATATTGTTCTCTAGCAAAGTGAATGATTTACTATATACTCCTAAAAAAGTATATTCTATATTTACAAAAAATTCACTAATTTTAGATAGATATATGACTAAAAATTTATTTCCTAAGAAAAATAATAATGTTAATGATAAAGCAATATTAGTATCATTAAATATAGATACAATAAATAACGTTACAAATATAGTAAACAATAACATAATTAAAATCAAAATAAAATATTTTTCATTTAAAAATGTACGTACTCCTATCCCTTTAATAAAATGTAAGTAACTAGATAATATCAATATCTTTGCAAACATAGAAAATAGAAATACTAAAATATTAGCTTGAACTTTAGAAACTAAAATATTAAAATAAGAAACATTAGCCTTATTTAATAATCTGTATACCCCTGTATAATAGTCTTCTCTATATGAACGTACTAAATTAACTACTACTATAATCATAGAAAAAATTAGTACTACTTTATAAAGATAAGAATATAGAAAATCTACAGTCGTTACATCCAAATAATTAGAAATTTTTTCATAATTATGTGCTAATCCTAGTAATATAATACTACTAATTAAAAAATATACGTAATTATATTTTCTTTTAAATATCTTCAAAAATTCTATTTTTAACATAACTACTCCTTAACCTCATAAAGTGATGTATTTTTATTAAAATCACCTATATTAACTACTCTAATATCTGATTTTACAAAATAATACAACGCTTTTTCTAAATCTGCTTTTCTTATGATAAGTTTATTCCCTATAATTTTAATATCTAAATCAATTTCTTCTACTATTCTTTCAAGATTTTCAGTAGCAAGCTCTATTATTATTAAATCTTTAACTATATTTAATTTAGAAAGACTACCATAATATGACTGTTTATTATCAGCAATAACTAAAGCATCGTGACATAAATCAGATATTAAATTAATACTTCTTGATATACTAATAAATGTTATACTGCTATTTGCTAATTTATCTTTCAGTATATCAAAAACTATCTGCTCATCTTCTGATGTTAAAGCACTATCTGCTAAATTTAATATTAATAAATCTTTACTTATTAAAGTTAAAAAATAAATGTGTAATTTTTCTTTTTCTGAATCAGTTATATCACTGTACTTAGTTTTACTATTAAAACCTAATTTTTCTATATTGTCTAACAAAACTTTCTTTTTAAATTTTATATCATACAGAGATAAAATATTTTTTAGAGTTTCATAAATAGAAAAATTTTTGTAAAATCCTATATCTTTGATAAGTAATGGCTTAGCGATATCTTTAATATTACTTTTATTAAATATTATTTCCCCATTATATTTTTCTTTATTAGCAAAAACTTTTTCAATAATCAAACTGCTACTATTATCTACTATAATAGACAAATTTTTATTATCTTCTAAAAAGAAATTTAATTCTAAACTATTTTTTTTACTTAATTTTTTTTTAAAATTTTTAAATTCTAGTGACATAAATACCTCATTAATTATTTTTAATATTTTATATATATTTTATATCTACATTAAATAAGCAATCACTATATTATAATATACTATATTTTACATATTTTCAAGAAAAAGAAAGTTAAGTAAACCAATCACTTAACTTTCTTAAAATTATTATTTTTTAGATTTAACTGTGCTAACAACTAATCCTATTATAAATCCTAATAATGCTATAGTAAGCCATCCAAAACTATGTTCATTTAATGGAATATATGCTATAGCTTTATCTAAAGCATTTATAGATACTCCGAAAGTCGAAGATACCGTAGTATATAAACTAAAGATTAATGTTGCAACCATAGTATACACATAAACTTCTTTTTTACCACCAAATAAATTATTAGCAAATCCTAAAATTACTAAAACTATTGACAGGGGATAAAGAAGTACTAGAACTGGTACTGCTGCTTGAATAAGTGTAGTTAATCCATAGTTTCCTACAGCAAAAGAAAACACAGCTATCGCTATCGCAAAAGTTTTATAATTAACTTTAGGGAATAATCTATTTAAGTAAATTGAACAAGCTGTTATTAATCCTACACTAGTAGTTAAACAAGCTAAAAATACTATTACAAATAGTAAAATATTTCCTACAGTACCAAAATAATAATTAATTGATCCTGTTAAAACTCCTGCTCCATTTTTTTGTAATCCTAATAATTCAAGAGAAGTTGCACCTATATTTGAAATAAATACATAAATCACTCCTAAAATACCAGAAGCTATAACTGCTGCACGTAAAGTATTTCTTCCTTGTTCATATTCATCTTTAACTCCGTATTGACGAACTGCATCCATAACAATATTACCAAATACTAATGCTGCTAAGACGTCCATAGTATTATAACCCTCTAAAATACCAGATGATAGAGCTGCTGCTGAAGTTGCATAAGCATCTGTTGGGGCACTATAGCTTCCCATAGGTTTTACTAATGAAGCTATAATTAAAACAACAATAGCAAGTAATAATACTGGTGTAATTACTGTTCCTATTCTATCAACTAATTTTCCTGGATTAATTGACAACCATAAAGATAACCCCATAAAAAATGCTAAAAATAGTGCTAATCCTATTTTTTGGTATTCTTCAGGTACAAAAATACTTACTCCTAAATCATATGTAGTAGTTCCTGTTCTAGGTATCGCAAAAAATGGACCTATAGTTAAATATAATAACGTTGTAAATGATAAACCAAACCATCTTCCTGCTCTACTAGATAAGTCTAATAAATCTTTTTCACCAGAATATCCTACTACTAAAACTGCTACTAAAGGTAATCCTACCCCTGTAAAAATTAATCCTAAGTCAGCCCATAATAGATTAGTTCCTGCATTTTGCCCTAGAAATGCTGGGAAAATTAAATTACCTGCTCCAAAAAACATAGCAAATAACATAAATCCTATAGATATATAAGGCTTCTCTTTAAAAAACTTCAAATTAAATCCTCCTTTAGGTTCTTTATCAAAATATTTTTAATACTCATCAAAAATGAGATGTATATATAGTATTATATTTAATATTAAATGTCAATGTATTATCAATATTTTTTTCATTTTTAATGTTAATTTTCTAAAAATTTAATATTAAAATCAATAATTTTCAAACTAATTGAAAGTTCATTTGTTTTTCTGTTTGTTTCCATTATCTTTGGCAACTTTTCATTAATTAATATAAAAAAAAAGCAAATACGATTAATTGTATTTGCTTTTTTATTATTTATTATCTTCTTTATAGTCGCAGTTTGAACAATATACTGCTTTCTTTCCTTCATATAAAATGTTATCACATTTAGGACATGATCTATTTATAGGTTTATCCCACGAAACAAAATCACAATCTGGGAATCCTTCACAACCATAGAATATCTTTCCTTTTTTAGACTTCTTCTCTAAAATTTCATTCTTTTTACATTTCGGACAAACAACACCTATTTTCTTCTGAATAGTCTCTGTATATCTACAGTCAGGAAAATTAGAACAAGCTACAAATTTCCCAAATTTTCCTAATTTAAATAACAACGGTGAGCTACATTCCGGACAATTTTCTCCCGTATACTCTTTTTTTATTTCTACTTTTTCTAATTGCTGTTCAGCTTTTTGTACATCTTTATAGAAATTCTCATAAAAATTATATATTGCTTCTTGCCATTTTATATCACCTTCGGCTATCTTATCTAAATCATTCTCTAGATTAGCTGTAAACTCGGAATTAATTATATCAGGAAAATACTGTGATATTATATTACATACTATCTCTCCTAATTCAGTAGGCACAAATACTTTATTGTTAATTTTGGCGTAATATCTTTTCTGCAAAGTATCTATTATAGTTGCATATGTAGATGGTCGTCCTATACCTAATTCTTCCAAAGTAGCTATTAAACGTGCTTCTGAATATCTAGCTGGGGGCTGCGTGAAATGCTGTTGTTCTTTTATTTCTTTTATTTTAGCATCTTCTCCCTTTTCAAATTCAGCACACACTTTTATTTTTTCTTTTTCTTTTAAAACTTTCAAAAAACCATCAAAAATAATCTTTGATTCACTAGCTTTATATACAACTTTATTATTTTCAAAAGTTGTATTTGTAGATTCATATACAGCTGAAGCCATTTGACTTGCCACAAATCTTTCCCAAATTAACTTATAAAGTTTAAATTGATCATTAGTTAAATGTTCTTTTATTTTATCTGGTGTAAATTCAACATTAGTAGGTCTAATACCTTCATGCGCATCTTGAACATTTTTCTTATTATTAATTTTCTTACTATTTGAACGTGTGTATTCTTTACCATAGTTTTCAAAAATAAAATTAGAACAAGCTATCTTAGATTCATCGGATATTCTAGTAGAGTCTGTTCTCATATAAGTAATAAGACCCGTTACTCCTCCTAGCCTTTTTAAGTTTATACCCTCATACAATTCTTGAGCTACACTCATAGTTTTTCTTGTTTTAAAATTTATTTTCCTAGATGCATCTTGTTGCATGGTAGATGTCGTATAAACATTAGGTGCATTTCTATTTTTATTTGTTTTTACAACATCAGTAACTAAAAATATCTGTCCTTTTATAGCTTTTTTTACCTTATCAACATCCGATTTTGATTTTAATTTTATTCTCTCTCCTTTATAAGAATAAAAATTAGCTGTTAATATTCTTCTATTTTTTATAAAATCTATTGGAATTGACCAGTATTCTTCTGGTATAAATTTATTGATTTCATTTTCCCTATCAACTATTAATTTTAATGCTGTACTTTGAACACGTCCTGCTGATAATTTTGGCTTAACCTTTTTCCATAATACTGGTGATATGTTATAACCTACAAGTCTATCTAATACTCTTCTGGCCTGTTGTGAATCTACTAAGTTTTCATCAAGATTTCTAGGATGCTTTATAGCTTCTTTTACTGCATCTTTCGTAATTTCATTAAAAACAATTCTATTTTTTCCTTTTTCTAAATCTAGAACACTTGATATATGCCAAGCTATTGCTTCTCCCTCTCTATCAGGATCGGATGCAAGATAAACATTTTTCATTCCTTTTGCTTCTTTTTTTAAAGTTTTTATTACATCTCCTTTTCCTCTTATAGAAATGTAATCAGCAACTATATTATCTCTATCAATAACCGAAACTCCCATCCTGCTTTTAGGTAAATCTTTTATATGCCCTTTCGAAGAAATAACTTTGTACTTCTTTCCAAGATATTTTTCTATTGTTTTAGCTTTTGACGGAGACTCAACAATTACTAAATTTTCTGCCATTTATTTTTTCTCCTAAAATGTTATAGTAAATGTATATTAATTCATTTTATTTTAATTGTCAATTATATTAATCAATCTTAGTTAAAATTAAAGGTTCCTCATTTTCTCTAATCACTATTGTATGTTCGTACTGAGCAACAAAAGAATTATCTTTTGTGACTAACTCCCATTCATCACGATCACTATTACCTACTTCTTTAGCTTTAGTAGAAACAAACGGTTCAACAGCTAAACACATACCATCTTTCAAAATAAGATTGTCCCATGGATCAAAATAATTAAAAACATGACTAGGTTCTTGATGTAAGCTAGTACCTATCCCATGCCCTGTCAAATTCTCTATTACTTCTAGCTTATGTTCTTTTATTTTTTTGTGAATATTTTTTCCTATTTGATTTATTTTTTTTCCTGCAACAGCAAATTTAATTCCAGCATAAAAAGATTCTTTAGCTACATCACAAACTTTCTGTTTCATAGGATTATCACATACTCCTACAACAAAAGATACTCCAGTATCAGCATAATAACCATCTTTACATCCAGAAACATCTATATTTAATAAATCTCCATCTTTTAATATCTTACTATTTGACGGAATTCCATGAGCAACTTGATTATTAAGTGAAATACAAGTATAGCCTGGAAAATCATATTCAGTTATTGGGGCAGATTTAGCTCCGTATTCTTCAAACATTTTTTTGGCTATATTGTCTAAATCTTTTGTTGATACTCCTGGGATGGCATGTTCTTGCATAGTATCACGTATTTTAGCACAAATATAGCCTATTTCTTTCATCTTATTTAATTGTTCTTCGCTATTTATTATCATATATTTTACCTCTTCGATTTATATTATATTAATAATTTTTAAATATTTAAAGTAATTCACTTAGATTTTCTATACTATATGTAGGTTGTTTCTCTTTATTTAATAATTGTTCTTTAGTTGTGACTCCCGTTTGAACATGAATTGTATCTATACCACTATTTATTCCAGCTAATATATCTGTATCATAATTATCGCCTATCATTACAATATCTTCTTTTCTACAACCAAACTTACTCATAGCTAGCTCCATTATAATATCATTAGGTTTTCCAATAACTGTCGCTTCAGTATCAGAGGCATATTCCAATAATTTAACTTGTCCCCCATTACTAAGAGCCATTCCTTGCTCTGTAGGAAGAAGCTTATCTGGGTTAGTCGCAATAAACTTTGCTCCTCTTAGTATAGCTTGACACGCTTTAGTAAGTTTATCATAAGTTACTAATCTGTCTAATCCTACTACAACAGCCTGTGCCTTTTTTTCAGATACTAAAGAAATATTGTTACTTTCTAGTGTTGTTTTTAAACCTTTCTCACCTATAACATATATTTTATCTATATTGTTATTTAATAAGTACATAGAAGTTGCCACTGATGATGTAAAAACATTTTTTTCTGTAGTTACTATTCCAAAAGTTTTTAATTTATCAACTACGTCTTTTTCTAATCTTGTGGAATTATTAGTTAAAAATAAATAATCTATATTATTAAAATTCAAATAGTCTATAAATTCTTTTGCATAATCTATTTTTTTATTACCATTATATATAGTTCCATCTAAATCTATTAAATATAATTTGTAGGATTTTATTTTCATTTTCTCTCCTATACTGAATAATTTATAGTTAATATTTTACAATCTTTTCAAAAAAAATAAAAGTAGTATTATAGAAATACCACTTTTATTTTTTATACTAATATTTTATTTTTGAGCTAATTTCGCTATTTCTACAATTACATCAGCAGCTTTCTTCATATCCTCTAGACAACTAAATTCATATTGACCATGAAAATTCTCTCCACCTACAAATATGTTAGGAGTGGGTATTCCCATATAAGATATTTTTGAACCATCAGTTCCACCACGAATAGGTATTATAATAGGCTTAATATCTAGATTTTTCATAGCTAATTCTGCAATATCAACTGATCTTTTATCTTTTTCTATAATATCTCCCATATTATAATATTGATCAAACATTTCATATTCAACTACATCACCATATTTATCGTTAATTTGTTTAGCTACATTTTCACAAAAGCTTTTTCTATCCAAAAATTGTTTTTTATCAAAATCACGAATTATATATGTTAAAGTAGCTTCTTCAATTCTAGCTTGTAAATCATGTAATAAATAAAATCCTTCGTAACCCGATGTATGTTCTGGAACTTCTTTTTTAGGAAATAGTGATGCCAATTCTACTGCAATTGTATTGGCATTTTTCATCTTATCTTTTGCTGTTCCCGGATGAACACTGACACCTTTTATTTTATATGTAATTTGTGCTGCGTTAAAACTCTCATATTGTAACTCACCTAATACACCACCATCCATTGTATATGCATAATCTGTATTAAAATATTTGGCATCAAAGTTATCCGCTCCACGTCCTATTTCTTCATCTGGACCAAATGCTACACGAATCTCTCCATGTTCTATCTCTGGATGTTCCAATAAATACTTCATAGCTTCTACTATTTCTACAATCCCAGCCTTATCATCTGCTCCTAATAATGTTGTTCCATCAGTTGTAATGAGTGTTTTTCCTATGTAATTTTTCAAATTAGGAAAATTTTCTACAGTCATTAATATATTATCAGTATCATTTAATACTATATCTTTACCATCATATTTTTCTATTACCTTTGGTTTAATATCTATAGCATTAAAAGCGGCAGTATCCACATGTGAAATAAATCCTATTTTATCAAATTGTTTTTTTGTATTAGCAGGTAGAGTTGCTGTCAAAAAACAATTTTCTTTTGTTAAAACAATATCACTAAGACCTATTTCTTCCAATTCTAATTTTAGCATTTTTAAAAATTCTTTTTGTTGCATAGTTGATGGGATAGTTAAACTACTAGCATCAGATCTAGTCTCAAATTTAACATAATTCAAAAATCTTTCTAGCATTGTACTATATTTCATAATAATTCACCTCTTAATTCGTTAAAATAACTTTTTATATTCTTTAGTAAAATTACGATAAGAAAATTCTCCTAATTTTCTATAGTTATAACTATTTGATACCAATTTAGTAAGAGCAGTGTCATAACTATCAACTTTTTCTAATTTATAATTAATTTCTACATCTTTTCTAATAGAAAAAGTAGCAAAACAAATACCTATTAATCTAGTTTGTCTAGTTGTATGATTAAAAGCTGAAGCTTCGACAAATATCTCCATACTTCTATTCCCTACTCCAGAAACATAACTTTTAAGTGTCAACATATCCTCCTTAGGCACTGAATCAATAAACTGATAATTATCAATGCTAGCTGTAACAAATGGTATACTAGTATATTTTCTTACAACTAATCCCATTATTTCATCTATCCAATAAAGTATCTGCCCTCCAAAAAGGGTATTATGCCTATTTAAATATGATGGATATATATTATAATTTCCTTCTACAAGAGTATCCTTGTAATTCATAGTTTCCCCTCCATAACTTTCTTATTTCTAAATCCAGACTATTCAATATAAACTGACCTAGAAATATTTAATACCTCTAAATCAGTTTATATAAATTATTCTATTGAATATAATAAATCTAATACTATTTTTTCTACTGTATCAATTTTAGATTCTGCTTGTTCTTTATTATCTCCTCTTACATAAATATAAAGTTTAACTTTTGGCTCTGTACCGCTAGGACGTAATGTATACCAAGTCTCATCATCATAAGAGAATTTCACCGCATTAGTTTTTTCTATATCTATTGATATCTCTTTATTATTTACTAAATCGTATTCTTTTTCTTCTAAATAGTCTGTTATAGAAACTACTTTAGCTCCTGATATTTCTTTTGCATATATTTCTCTATATTGTTCCATCATTCTAGAAATACGTTTAGCTCCAGCTGCTCCTTCTAAAGTGATTGATATAGTTTTATCTAAATAGTATCCATATTTTTTATAAAAATATTCTAAAACATCTACTAATGTTTTATTTTGTTTTTTGTAATAAGCAGCAGCCTCTACTAGCATCATAGCAATAGTTACACCGTCTTTATCTCTAAGGAATGTTCCTATATTATAGCCTATACTTTCTTCATAACCCATAACATAGTTCTTTTCTTTTGTAATATCAAATTCATTAGGTAAAGCTGATATATTTTTAAATCCTGTAAGAACATCTATTACTTCTATACCATACTCTTTACACAATGGCTCTACCATTTTTGAAGTAACTATTGATTTTACTATAACTGGATTTTTAGGCAATTTATTTTGCTTACTTAAACTTTCTACAACATATTTTACTAAAATGGCTCCTACCTGATTTCCATTTAAAGATATTATTTCATTGTCACGAACAACTTCAACAGCTAGTCTATCACAATCTGGATCTGTTGCAATCAAAATGTCTGCATTAACTTTCTTAGCTAATTTTTCACTATATTCGAATGCTGCAACATCTTCTGGATTAGGATATTCTATAGTTGGGAATGTTCCATCAGAATCTTTTTGTTCTTCAACAACATGTACATTTTTAAATCCTCTACGATCTAAAACAGTTGTAACAGCTTTATACCCTGCTCCATTTAATGGAGTATAAACTACCGATATATTTTTATCTATATTATCGTCATTAATAGTTTGAGCTAGTGCTTCTGCATAGAATTTTTCATCTATTTCTTCTCCAATATATTCCAACAAGCCTTTTTCTAAAGCTTCTTCTTCTGTTATAGTTACATATTCTCCAAATATATCCATTGAATTAATGTATTCTAAAACTTTGTCACTAATATTTGACTTGATTTGAGAACCTTCTTCCCAATAAACTTTATAACCATTATATTCTTTTGGATTGTGACTTGCTGTTATATTTATTCCACTTGCAGTTTTTAAATAACGAATAGTATAAGAAAGTTCAGGTGTAGGTCTTAAATCTTCAAATAAATATGCTTTTATCCCATTACTTGCCATTACTAAAGCTGATAATTTTGCAAATTCTTTAGAAAATAATCTACAATCGTGCGCAATAGCTATACCTTTTTCTTGTAATCCATTGTCTATAATCGTTTGAGCTAATGCTTTAGTTGCACGAGCTATTATAAATCTATTCATTCTATTAGAACCCATTCCTACTTTTCCACGTAATCCTGCAGTTCCAAATTCTAGCTCTTTATAAAATCTATCTTCTTTTTCTTCTTCATTTTCCGCTATATTTAGCAATTGATTTTTTTCTTCTTCTGTTAAAATTGGACTCTCTACCCATTTTTTATATAATTCATTATATTGCATACTCAAAAATACCTTTCTAATAAATTAAGCTAATTCCAAAGCTATTTCCATCATTTTTGTAAAAGCTGTTTGACGTTCTTCAGGTGTTGTTTCCTCTCCTGTAACTAATGAATCACTAACTGTTAAAATTGTTAGTGCATTAACTCCAGCTGCTATAGCATTAGCATAAAGTGCTGTACTTTCCATTTCTACAGCTAAAATACCCATTTTTATCCAATTTTCCATAGCATTTTTATCTGCATTATAGAATATTTCACTACATAAAATATTTCCTACATGAGTATCTACTCCTTTTTCATTTGCAACTTTATAAGCTTTGTTTAACAAATAAAAAGATGCTGGTAAACTTAATTGTCCAGGAATATTATATTGGTGTAAATAGTTTGAATTTGTAGAAGAAGCCATACCTAAAATTACATCATATAATTTTACTTCTGGTTGTAACGCTCCACAAGTTCCAATTCTTATAAGATTTTTTACTCCAAAAAAATGAATCAATTCATAAGAGTATATTCCTATACTTGCAGGTCCCATTCCTGTTCCCATTACAGATATCTTTTTCCCTTTATATGTTCCAGTGTACCCTAGCATTCCTCTAACTTCATTAAAACACTTGGCATCTTCTAAGAAAGTTTCTGCTATAAATTTAGCTCTAAGTGGATCACCAGGTAATAAAATAGTTTCTGCAATTTCTACTCCATTAGGCTTGATATGCGGTGTTTGTATATTTGTCATTTGTATTCCTCCTGAAAATGTTTTACCTATATATTATACATTCTTTTTAAAAATCTAACAAGCTATTTTTGGTCTAACTATCTCCATTTATCTTTTCTGTTATATGTGCTGTAACTATATTGATTTTTTTATTTTTAAGTAAAGCCTTATCATGTTTGTTTTTATATGTATTTTCAATGATTATTCTAGCAATTTTTTTCTAATTATTATATAATAAATATTATCAATTATTTTAAAGAAAGAGGGGTTTTTTAATGTTACAAGTAAGTATTTTATTACCTTTACTTGCAATTTTTATAGTACCTTTACTCAAAAAATATATTAAAAGCATACATTTAGGAGTATTCATTATATTAATTCCTTTTAGTTTGTTTTTATATTTTTTATCAACTATAAAGAGTATATACAATGGAAATAATCTAACTAGTGTATTGTCATTCGCTCCTAATGTAGGACTAGACATAAATCTTACATTAGATGGTCTGTCATTGTTATTCGCATTACTTATAACAGGTATAGGTACTCTAGTAATACTTTATTCTACATACTATATGCAAAAGGATGATCCTAAGCTACATAAATTCTATATATTCTTAATGATTTTTATGTCAGCGATGTTAGGAGTAGTTCTATCCGACAACTTACTTAGTATGTATATGTTTTGGGAATTTACTTCTGTATCTTCATTCTTACTTATCAGTTATTGGCATGAAAACGATGCTTCAAGAAAAGGAGCATTAAAATCATTAATAATAACTGTATTTGGTGGAGTTTTAATGTTACTAGGAATTTTTGTTCTTTATAACATTACTGGAAGTTTTAATATTTCTGAAATAATTACTTATAGCCAAAATAATAGTTTTAATAATAACAATATATATATAGCTATGGCTATGATTATTATGGGGGCATTTACTAAATCTGCTCAATTCCCATTCCATATATGGTTACCTGATGCTATGGCTGCACCTACTCCTATTAGTAGTTACCTACACTCAGCAACGATGGTTAAAGCCGGTATCTATTTACTTCTTAGAATAGGAATTGTCTTTTCATTTAGCAATGTATTTGGAAATATTTTAATTACTTTTGGTGCAATAACGATGCTTATAGGATCTGTTAATGCAATATTCTTAAAAGATTTAAAAGCAATATTAGCATACTCTACAATAAGTCAACTTGGTATGATGACTTTAATGATTGGTATTGGTAATCTTGGACTAGCAAACAATAATAACTCTATTTATACTTTCGCATTTTATGCAGTTTGTTTCCATATTTTAAATCATGCTGCATTTAAAGCTAGTCTATTTATGGTAACAGGTATAATAGATCACACTCTACATTCTCGTGACGTATCAATGATACGAGGTATGCGTGTATTCTTACCTATAAACTTTGTAATTAGTATTCTGGCAGGAATGTCAATGGCTGGAGTTCCACCATTTAGTGGCTTCTATTCAAAAGAATACTTCTTAACTGTACTTTATAGCTTAACTAACACTAGTTCTCTTTATTTAATAGTGATTTTTATAGCTATAATTGCAGCAATAGGAACTTTTGTTTATTCAATGATTTTGATATTCAAACCTTTTATGGGAACATTTGATAACAAAGTTCTAGGTAATCACAAGTTCCATAAACCTAGCATAGGGATAGCTATATCACCTGCCATTCTTGCTATTTTTACTATAGCTAATAATTTTTATAAAAATTACTTAGTTATCCCTGCTCAAGAAGCAGCTGTTAAATCAAAAAATTATACTACACAGATTACTCACGATAGTATACTGTCTACAGAATTGATAACAACAATAATTGTTATTATTATAGGTACAATTATCTACATAACTTTTTCTAGTAAAAATACAGTTTACAACTACAGTGCTGTTATCGTATCAATTCAAAAACTTTACGATAAATCTGCTTTAGCACTACATAAATTATGTGGTGATTTACACGATTTATTTATAACTAATAGAATAAGACGTAATATGAGTTATATATTTATAACTTTATCAGCAACAATTATTGGTGGATATTTTGCTTTAGGCTCACCTAAACTAATAGGTAACTTCTCTAAAGTTCACATTATAAATATAGTTCTTGCACTAGGAATTACATTATGTTGTTTTGCGTTAGCTAGAATTACTAATAGATTAGTCTTAATTATGACTTCATCTGGTATAGGTTTTATGATGACTGCTTTATATGTTACTTTTAGAGCACCAGACCTTGCTATGACACAATTTGTTATAGAATCTATTTCAACAATTATCTTCTTAGTAGCATTTATCATACTTACTAACAAGACAAAACACGTGGAAAAATCTAAATTTAAATTAACTAATGCAATAATTGCAGCAATAACTGGTTTAAGCTTTACAATAGTAGGATTAGTTGCTTACGCACAAAAAAATCCATCACAAATTAGCCAATTTTATTTTAATAATGTAAAACCTTCTGGTGGAGGAAACATAGTTAATGTTATAATAGTAGATTTCCGTGGATTCGATACATTGTTTGAAATAACTGTTATGTGTATGGTAGCATTAATAATTTACTCTATGTTTAAAATTATAAAAAAAGGAGGAAATAAAAATGAAAACTAATGATTTAATATTAAAAACACTTTCATCTACTGCATCAATAGTAATATTTTTATTATCTCTTTATTTATATTTTACAGGACATTTTTATCCTGGTGGGGGATTTGTAGGTGGTCTACTTTGCACAATGGCTATATCTTTAGCTATGTTCACTTATGGTATTGATAAAGTTAATAAAGTAATACCTATAAATTATATTTATGTGACTGCAGCAGGTCTATTATTTTCTGTAGGAACTGCTTTTAGTGGTATGATTGTAGGAAAAAATTTCTTCAAACATCACTTTACTCACGCACATCTTCCTCTAATAGGAGATGTTGAATTACATACAGCTGCTATTTTCGATCTTGGGGTTTATTTAGTTGTTGTTGGAGTGCTAATGTCAGTTATTTTAGCTTTCGGAAAGGATGGGAAATAATGGAATTTTATATGATTATACTTTGCGGTATTTTAGTAGGATTTGGTGTTTACCTTATGCTTTCTAAAAGTACAATGCGTATTATTATCGGTGTCGGTCTTTTCGGTCACGCCGCAAACCTAGTAATACTTATTGCGGGAGGATTATATGACGGAGATATTCCAATTATATCTGAAAGAGGGACTGACTATATAGATCCTGTTCCTGCCGCATTAATTCTTACAGCAATAGTTATTGGCTTCGCTGTTACATGCTTATTAATATCTATTTATATAGCTAACTACAAATTAAAAGGTAGTGATGATATAACTATCTTAGAGGATGTAGAAAATATGAATAAGGAGGTAAATACTAATGAGTAGTAATTTAATAGTTTTACCTATAGCCATTCCATTGCTATTTGCAGCTATAACTATATTTTTTAAAAACAAAATATCTATACAAAGAAAAATTACTTTTCTTGCTAGTTTTTTAGTAATTATTTCTGCATTATACAATGTTTTCTTAGTTAAAGAACACAAATTATTATTTTTAGAAATGGGAAATTGGATTAGCCCTTTTGGAATAACTCTTGCCTTAGATGGTATTAACAGTATTTTAGTCTTAACTTCTTCTATAGTATTTTTAGCTACATTGCTGTATTCTTTTAAAACTATTGATAAAAAAAGAGAACTAAGCTTCTTCTATCCAGGATTTTTATTAATTATGGTAGGTATCAATGGAGCTTTTATTACAGGGGATATATTTAACTTATTTGTGTTTTACGAAATTTTACTTATGTCTTCTTACTTATTACTATTAGTAGGTATAAGCAAAGAACAAATTAAATCTTCTATAAGTTACGTTCTTATGAACGTTTTTGCAGGAAGTTTGTTTGTTATAAGTGTTGGTTATTTATATACCATTGTAGGTAGCTTGAATATGGCATACATTTCAAAAACGATTATGTCACTAGAGAATAAAAATGCTCTTTATTTAATAGGAGCTGTAATGATTTTTGTATTTGCAATGAAAGGAGCATTATTCCCTTTATTTACATGGATGAATAGAGCATATGCTGCTCCTCCAATAGCTATTTCTGTAATTTTTGCAGCATTACTTACTAAAGTCGGTCTATATTCTATAATTAGAACTTACAGCTTATTCTACTTTGATTCTAAATTTATAAAATACTTACTGATTTACTTAGGAGTTATTTCTATAATTGCTGGATGTATAGGTGCAATTTACCAAAAGAATTTAAAACAAATAGTTATTTTTAATATTGTAATATCTTTAGGAATTATGGTAACAGGAACAGCAACATTAAATCTTAGTGGTATAAAAGGAACTATATTATACGCTATTAATGATATTTTATTAAAAGCTGTATTATTCCTTATTGTAGGATTAATTATTTACGCTTGTAATGTTCATAATATTAAAAAATGTGGATTAATAAACAAATATCCTTTACTAGGGTGGACATTCTTCATTACTACACTTTGTTTAGCTGGAGTTCCTCCTTTTAGTGGCTTCTATGGGAAAGCTCTTATTATTCGTGGTTTAGTTGAAGATGATCAGATATTTGCTAGTATTGTAGTTACTTTATCAGGTTTAATTATATTCTATTCACTTATAAAAATATTTTTAAATATATTCTATGATAATATCAATAAAGAATTAGAATATAAAACACTACCTAAATCATTACTATTTCCAGTTATTGCATTGCTTTTAGTTGCTATAATTTCTGGAATATCTAGTAATTACTTTGATATATTCTTAGATCAAAGTGCATCTACTATTCTAAATCCACAACAATATATAGACTTAATTTTAAAGAAAGGATAATGTAATATGGCAATACAAATTTTAATAAATATCGTTATCGGTTTCTTATGGATGGTTCTATCTAATGGATATAATACTGAATATTTTGCTGTTGGATTTTTCTGGGGAGCTATTATTATAATAATCTTCAAAAAATTGTTACCAGGACAATTATACTTCTTATACATTTATAAATGGTTAAAATTGATACTTCTATTCCTAATAGAATTAATAAAAGCTGATATTGCTGTATTAAAATTAATGTACAAACCTAAGTTAAATGTGAATCCTGCAATATTTGAATATCCGTTAGATGTAAAAAAAGATTGGCAAATTACTTTATTAGCCAATATGATAACTTTAACACCTGGAACAATTACGGTAAATGTAAGTCATGATAATTCTAAATTATTCATTCATAGACTAGATACAGAAGATATAAATGGAGAGATAGAAGCTATAAAATCTAGTTTCGAAAAAGCTATATTGGAGGTTGAAAATAATGGATAAAATTTTAAACATAACAATATTAGCAGGTATATTTGCCAGTGCCTTAATGATAGTATTTCTACTATACTATATGGTAACTAGAAAAAGCATTTACGATAAATTAATTGCTAGTGATTTGATTGCAATGCCATTAATATCTGCTATTGTGCTTATTAGTATGTACTATAAAACATCATCATACGTATCACTTATATTAATTATCTCTGCAATATGTTTTATAGGTACTGTAGTTACAACTAGATTCTTAGCAAGAAAGGAGGTCTTTACTAATGACGACGATAGATAATACTATCAATATTGCTATAATTGTTCTAATAATAATTGCTATAATAGCTATGTTTAGTACAATATTAGGTTTTATAAGACTTCCAGATGAACTTACAAAAATCCATGCGGCTGGTGTTACCGGATCATTTGCTGTAGAATTAATATTGATCGCAGGATTCATATATTTTTATAAACATATGAACAGTTTGGAATTCAAATTAATTTTATCTATAGTATTTCTATTTCTAGTATCACCTATAACAGCTCATATGATTGCATTAAGTTCAATAGTTAGAAAAAAATCTGCTTTTTTCAAACGTGAAAATCAAATTGAACCTGTTCTAGAGGATATAGAAAAATTTAATAATAAATAATATAAGACTGGAACTACATCTAGTGAGTTCCAGTTTTATATTTGTAATAAATACAGTAGTAATATTAACCTTGACTTATATTAAGTATTATAGTAATATCAAGCTAGATTAATTTATTGAAAAGATATTAAGGAGAAATTCAAATGAGAAAATATTTTGGAACAGATGGTATAAGAGGTATTGCTGGTGAAACTCTTACTGCTGAACTAAGCTTTAAGGTAGGTCGTGCATTAGGTAAACTTCTTAAATCAAAAAAAGAAGATCCAAAAGTTTTAATAGGTAGAGATACTCGTATTTCTTGTGATATGATTGAAAATTCTATAGTATCTGGATTAACAAGTGTTGGAGTAAATGTTATGTTAGCAGGCGTAATTCCTACTCCAGCTATAGCTTATTTAACAAATACACTAGAAACAGAAAGTGGAATTATGATTTCAGCATCTCATAATCCATATCAAGATAACGGAATAAAAATTTTTGGAGCAGATGGCTTCAAACTGACTGATGAAGAAGAAATAGTAATAGAAAATTATATTGATGAAGATAATATAGAGAATGCTACTTACGATAATATAGGACGTATTCACGATGCTTATGAACTTACTCAAAAATATATTCAACATATTAAATCTACCATTAATAATAATTTTGAAGGCCTAAAAATCATTTTAGACTGTGCTAATGGAGCAACTACAAATGTAGCACCATTTATCTTTGGAGATTTAGATGCAGATATAGAAACTATAGGATGTCAGCCTAACGGAGTAAATATTAATGACAACGTTGGCTCTACAAAGCTAGATACTATTATAAACTACATTAAAGAACACGAAGTAGATTTTGGATTAGCATTTGATGGTGATGGAGATAGGTTGCTTGCCGTTGATAATGAAGGAAATATTGTTGATGGTGATAAAATAATGTTTATTCTTGCTCAGCACTTAAAAGAACAAAATAAACTAAAAGATAATATGATAGTATCTACAGTTATGAGTAATATAGGCTTTTATCGTTCAGTTGAAGAAAATGATATGCAATCTATAAAGACATCAGTTGGAGACAGATATGTAGTTGAAGAAATGCGAAAAAATAACTACTCTATTGGTGGAGAACAATCTGGTCATATAATATTAATGGATAATGCAACTACTGGAGATGGTATTCTTGCTGCGGTTCAACTTGCTTCTATAATTAAAGAAAAAAATACAACATTAAAAAAACTTGCAGATCAAGTAACTATATATCCACAAAAACTAATTAATATTAATGTCCTTGATAAAAAAATAGCTCTAGAAGATGAAGAAGTTCTTGCAGAATGTAAAAAAGTAGAAAATGAACTATCTAATAATGGTAGAATATTACTGCGTGCTTCAGGAACAGAAAATTTAATACGAGTTATGGTTGAAGCTTCAAGTGATGAACTAACAGAAAAATATTGTGAACAAGTCGCAAAAATAGTAAGAGACAAATATTCAGTAAAATAAAAAATTAGGGTTATTAATTAAAAAGTTTATTACAATTTATAGATAAGCTATTTAATAATAACCCTATTCCAATATCAATACAAGGAGATAATATAAATGTTTGAAAATATAATAAGTGATATTTGGATTGATATAGAAAATAAAAAATTAATAAAATTTACCGCATCAAATTTCCGAAATAAAAGTGAAGAACTAGAAAAAATTATTGCTAAATTAGTTATTATAAAAAAACAGACAAATTTACAGTTAGAATATCGCTATAAAAGAATTATAAAGCATATTAATATTCCTATACACTCTAAAGAAAATATTATTAATGAACTAAAAAATATATTTTTAAGCTTTAGAGATATAAATATACAAACAGAAAAAGAAAATATAGATATAAAAATTTCAAAAAAATATAAAATTACTGTAAATAGAAAAATACAAAATAAAAAAAATATTGTACAAAATCAAAATAAGAAAAAAAATTATTTATTAGATGAAAATATGAAATATGATTTTCTAATAGCGTTAGGTATTCAAACAAAAGAAGGAAAAATAAAAAAAGACAAGTTTTATAAATTTAGACAAATAAATAAATATTTAGAATATATCTCTTATTGTATAAAAGAAATATCAACAGATAAAGCTATCAAAATACTAGATTTCGGTAGCGGAAAAAGTTATCTAACATTCTCTGTATATTATTATTTGACAGAAATATTAAATAAAGATGCTAATATTATTGGTATTGATTTAAAAAAAGAAGTAATTGATAATTGTAACAAAATCGCTAAGAAATTAAATTTTAATAAATTAAACTTTATTTATGGAGATGTAGCAAATTTTTCTACAGATGATAAAATAGATATGGTTATAAGTTTGCATGCTTGCGATACAGCTACTGATATAGCTATTTTAAAATCTATATCTTGGAAAACAAAAGTAATATTAGCTGTCCCTTGTTGTCAAAAAGAATTGAATTCTCAACTTAATGAAAATTATATTTCTATAATGTTAAAACACGGAATTATAAAAGAAAAATTTGCTAGTTTACTTACAGATTCAATAAGAAGTGAAATTCTTAATTCATTTGGATATAAATCAAATATTATGGAATTTATTTCCGAAGAAAATACTCCGAAAAACCTTTTAATCAGGGCTATAAAAAAAGACAACAAAATTAATAAACAAAAAATAAATGAAATTAAAACATATCTAGATACATTACAAATAAAGATGATGTTGGTAGATGAGGCTATAAAATTAACGTAATGCTTACAATGAAATATAAAAAAAGTGAACTATAGAAAATTATAGTTCACTTTTTTATAAATACTAAATTTAATAATTTATCCGTGCAACCATATTAATTGAATTAAGAATAATAATGCAAATACATACATTAAAATATGAATTTCTTTTGCTTGTTTTTTTACTAATTTTAGTAAAACATAAAATACAAAACCGAAAGCTATACCATCATTTATTGATCCTGTTAAAGGTATTCCTAAAATAGTAGCAAATGCAGGAAATGACTCAGTTATATCGTTCCATTCTATTTTAGAAATATTTTCCATCATAAATGACCCTATTATGATTAACGCTGGTGATGTGATTGCTGCTACTGATGATAAGCTAGAAGCAAGCGGGAACAAGAACAATGATAAAAATACTAAAATAGCCGTTGTCAATGATGTAAGTCCTGTACGCCCTCCATTAGCAACACCAGATGAAGACTCAATATATGCTGTAGTTGGTGAAGTTCCAAAAAGTGATCCTACAGTAGTCGCTACAGAATCAGCTAATAATACTTGGCGAACTTTTTTTATTTTTCCATTTTTTACTAAACCTGATTGATTAGCAACTGCAATCATCGTTCCAGTAGTATCAAATAAAGTAACCATTAGGAATGCAAAAACTATTCCGTATAACCCCATTTCAAAAACATTAATACTTTCTGTAATAGGGTTGTATAATACATTTAAATTAAAATTAGGTACTTGAAATATATTTTCTATTTTTAATAATCCCATAAAATAACTTATTAAAGCTATAATAAACATTCCAATAAAGATTGCACCTTTAATTTCCAGAACTAATAAAATTAAAATAATAACAATTCCTAGTATTGTCAAGTATGCCATAGGATTACTTAATTTACCTAGTGACAATATAGTTGCATCGTTAGGAACAATTATCCCCGAATTCTTAAGCCCTAAGAAAGTTATAAATAACCCGATAGCTACTGATATTCCATATTTCAAATTGTTAGGAATAGCATCAATAAGAGCTTCTCTAAATCTAGTAGCAGATAACAGAATAAATATAACCCCAGCAATAAAACAAGTAGCCAAAAGAGTAGTATAATTTGCTCCAGTCACTGCTACCATACTTGCAAAATAAGAATTAAGACCCATACCAGGGGCAATTACTATAGGATAGTTTGCGCCTAATGCTAATATTAATGTTCCTACTAAGCTAGATAAAACTGTAGCTGTAAATACTACATCTAGAGGAATTCCAGCAGCTGACAAAATCGCAGGATTAACTACTAAAATATAACTCATTGCAAAAAAAGTAATAAAACCAGAAGAAATCTCTGTTTTTACATTTGTATTATTTCCCTTTAAATTAAATATTTTTTCTATCATTTTTTCTCCTTATTAAATTATAATATTACTCTCTATCAAATTTAGGTACATAAAATTGTCGATTTTCTAAACCAAATATTCTTTCTGAAAAATTACCTGGTTCTACATTAGTTAAATTTTTATCAAACATTTGCATACGTGCATCTATATTATCAATAAAATTCAAAATTTCTGCTTCTTTTAACATCGGTAATTTAGGAGAGCCAAATTCATATTTACCATGATGAGATAATATTAAATGACGTAATAATATTACCTCTTCTCCTGATATATTTAAACTTTCTGCACAACGAGAAATTTCATCACTCATTATACAAATATGCCCTAACAACTCTCCTTCTAACGTATAAGACGTAGCTATAGGTCCACTCAATTCTACAGTTTTCCCTAAATCATGCAGTATTATTCCGCTATAAAGCAAATCTTTGTTTAACAAAGGATAAATTTCTACCAAAGATTTAGCAATTTTCAACATAGTTACAGTATGATAAATAAGTCCAGAGTAAAAATCATGATGCATAGATTTAGCTGCTGGATAAGATACAAATTGTTTTTTATATTTATTCAACAATGTTGTAGTTATCGCTTTAAGCTTTATATTTTGAATATCTTTTAGAAATATATTCAAATCACTTATCATTACTTCTTTAGGTAACGGCGCTATTTGTATAAAATCGTCAATAGCAATATCTTCATCATCATTTTTAAGTCTATAAGACCTTAATTTTAATTGCATTTTACCACGATATTCATTGGCTATTGCATCAATATATACTAAAATTCCTGATTTTAAATTATTATAGTCTTCTTCTGTAACTTCCCACATTTTAGCTTCTATACTTCCCGTTTTATCCTTTAACACTATTGTTAAATACGGCTTACCACTAGTAGCTATACCCTTAGTAATATTATCTACTAAGAAAAATTGATTAACTTCTTGTCCATTCGTAAAGTCTTGGATAAACATTTGACCATCTCCTTATAAATACTCTAACATAATATTTAATTTTTTATCTATTTGTTCAGTATAGTTACTATAACTTACCGGATCCTTAGGGTTTAAAACATTATGAATTTTATTATCTTTTGTAATTATCTTACTGCTAGCTCCACAACCAATGCCTATTATAGTTTGAACCTCTTCCATAATAATTATATTATACAAATTAATATGACCTTTTTTAGAATAACCTATATTTTCCATATTTGCTAAGATATTTTTTTGACGATATAAATAATAAGGAATATAGTCATTATCCTTCATCCACTTCTTCGTTATATCTAACATCTCTTCTGCTTCATTTCCTGTAGCCACTGGATATTTAGTTCTATTTTTGGTCATATGACTAGCTCTCTTAAAGCTCAAAGCGTGAACCGTTATATTATCGGGTATAAGATTTCCAAAATTTTCTAAAGTATTCTCTATATCTATTTTAGTCTCTCCGGGCAGTCCTACTATCATATCCATATTAATAGTATCTATATAATCTCTTGACAAGTAATATTTGTCAATTGTTTCTTCAACACTATGTATTCTTCCAATAGCTCTTAATGTATTGTTATTAAAACTTTGTGGATTAACGCTGATTCTGTTAACATTATATTTTTTTAGGACTTCTAATTTTTCTATATCAATCGTATCAGGTCTTCCAGCCTCTACTGTTATTTCTCTTAATTTATTAGAATTTATTTTTGAATATATCTTTTGTAATACCTTCTCCAAATCTATAGCCGATAAACTAGTAGGAGTACCCCCTCCTAAATAAATAGTTGTAACTTCCTTCCCTTTCTTGATAAGTACATCAAATACTAAATCAATTTCTTTAAATAACATATCCAAGAAACTTTCCATTCTAGAATCATTCTTTTTAATTTGATATGCTGGAAATGTACAATAAGCACATTTAGTCGGACAAAAAGGTATCCCTATATAAATACTAACCTCATCATTATTTAAATTATAAACATCAGGAATTGCTTCAATTTGGGTTTTAAAAATACTTTCTAATATATTTATACTCGGAAGTGTAACCAAATAGTCATCTTTTAAAATATTACGGACAGTTTCAATATCTCTGTATTGATTATACAGCATATGAAATAACTTTGTAGGCCTAATCCCTGTTAATACTCCCCACGGAGCTTCATAATTAAATATCTTATTGAACAATTTTACAATTTCTTTGCTAACTATCCTTTTTAGTTCTTTTCTATTTTTATTTTTAATTATAGATTTACTCTCATAATCATCATAAAAATCACATTTTAAACCAACAAATTCATCATTAATTTCAAATTCCAAAGAAATATTTAGTACATCTTCTTTTCTCTCAAAGTTGTAACAAAAAGTAGCACCTTGCACATATTGTTGCGCAAGGTGTTTTAGTGTCAAATCATAAATTTCTTCGGAAATACCTGACACAAGAAAATTATAATTATTTTTCATATTTATTAAATAATTCTTCTAAAGGTTTGTAAATAACTTTGTTAATATCTTCAATAGTTACTTGTAATCTTTGTTGTGCTTGAATTAACTTACTAACATTTTCATCAGCTACTAATTTCTCTTGTAACTGTTGGAAAGATTGTAATTGTTCTTCTGATGGTTGTTCTCCAGTTTGCATACTTTGCATAAAACTACTTTGGGTATCAATAAATTCTTTATACAAATTTTTCGATTCTGCATTTTTTTCTAAATTCTCAAAAGCCTCTACTAAATCTTTGTAAACATCGCTTTCTCGTAGACTTTTTTCAAATTCATTAGCTTTATCATATATATTCATATTATAAAATCTCCTATCAAGTAATAACCTAATTATAACATAAATTATGACTATTTAAAAGAATTACAATGAATATTATAATTATGAAAGTTTTGATAAATTTATTGAATATAATAAATAATTCAAACAAAATTAAGTACTTTTCCATATAAAATATACATTGATTTTCTAAATTAATAAAACTTAAATTTATAATAAGATAAAGTAATAAATTAAAAATATAAAAAGGTGCCTAGCATTAAACTAAGTGCTTGTA